>JAIRSV010000027.1 GCA_031255275.1 Proteiniphilum sp. | reverse complement strand
ACGTCGCTCCGGCCGGTGAGGTTGTTGACCACCACTTCACCCTCGCGGCTCGCCGTATGCGCCAGCAGCGAAAATCCGGTCACGTCTCCCGCGGCAAATACGCCGGGAACGTTGGTGCGCATTTTTTCATCCGTCTTGATGCCGCCGCGCAGCAGTTCGACGCCCAGGTTTTCCAGTCCGAATCCCTGTGTGACGGGACGGCGACCGACGCTCAGCAGGATCTTTTCGCCTTCCGCGGTCTCTGTTTTTCCCTCTTTCTCGAAGATGACGCTGTTGCCTTCTATCTGCGTCACCCGCGCGTTGAGGTGAAATGTGATGCCTTTCTTTGCATAGATTTCCCGGAGCATGGCGGATATTTCCGGGTCAAGTCCTCCGAGAATTTCGGGCAGCATCTCTACTACGGTGACGCGGGTTCCCAGACTGTTGTAGAAACTGGCAAACTCCATACCGATTACTCCTCCGCCTATCACGACGAGCGATTCGGGGCGTTCGGTCAGATTCAGTATCTCGCGGTTGGTGACGATGATTTCTCCGGCTTCCTTCAGGCCGGGTATCGGGGGGACGAACGCTTCCGAACCGGTACTGATCAGGAGGTTTTTCCCGCTGTATTTCTCACCGTTGCAGGTCACTTCGATCCCTTCCGGCGAGCGTCCGTTGATGTGGGCTTCGCCTTTTATCACCTCTACTTTGTGGGCTTTCATCTTGCCTTCCACGCCGAGCACGAGCTTGCGTACTACTTTCTTTTTGCGGGAGACTATTTTAGCGTAATCGAAACGGATATTGTCGCCGAAAACGCCGTACCGGTCTCCGTGTAAGGCGCTTTCATAAATCTTGGCGCTGTATAGCAGTGTTTTCGTGGGTATGCAGCCTTCGTTGAGACAGACGCCTCCCATTGATTTTTTCTCGAACAGTGCTACTTTCAACCCTTTCTGTCCGGCGCGTTCTGCCGCGACATATCCGGCGGGGCCTCCGCCGAGAATCAGTAAATCATACATAGTTATTTGGTTTTATACATATATATATAGGTGTATTTATTCGCCTGTCGGTTCGTCGAAGTTTTCTATTTCTACGGCTATCTGCTTCAGGAAACGGGTAGCTTCTCCGCCGTCCAACGCGCGGTGGTCGTACGTAAGGCTCAGTCCGATAAACGGGACAAAGGCGTATACGCCGTTGCCGAGATCTTTGGGGCGCGGCACGATGGTGTTCACGCCCAGGATGGCTGACTGGGGCAGGTTGATCACGGGGGTGAACATCTCTACGCCGTAATTTCCCAGGTTTGATACGGTGAATGTTCCTGCTTCGGAGGAGAGGATGTCGGGGTTCACGCTGCCGTTCCTGCAGGCGGCGGCCAGTTCCTTGCACCGGCGGGCCAGGCCGGTGATCGACAGGTCGTCGGCGTTGCGTACTACCGGTACCATCAGTCCTCTTTCGGTATCTACGGCCAGACCGAGATGTATTTTATTGAAATAGCGGATGCTGTCGCCCAGGAAATGGGTGTTTACGTTGGGATACTTCTTCAGCGCCCGGATGACTGAATAGCAGATCATATCGTTCAGCGTGATATTGCAGTCGAGTTGTCGCTCGTCCGGCATCGTTTTCACCTTTTTTCTGAATTCCAGTATTTTTCTGGCGTCTGCGCCCAAATGGTGGGTGAGCTGCGCCGAATTTTGCAGCGAGGCGTGCATGGCGCGGGCTATGATCTTCCGCATATTGGAGATTTTCCGGTCTTCATACTCCTTTCCGCAAACGTTGCGCGAGGAGGCGGACAGATCGGCGGCTCTGACCGTGCCGGCCAGTCCTGTCCCGAACGCCGGCGGAGAGATGCCTTCTTCCGCTGCCCGTTTTTGGGCAAGGGGCGTCATCCTGGGTCTTTGCTGCAATACGTCCAGCACGTCTTTTTCCGTAATACGTCCCTGAGGGCCGCTTCCCGTAAGGGCGGAGGTATCTACGGCATGTTTTTCGGCTAATTTCCCGGCACGCGGGGTGATGAAACCGGTGGCGACGGAACTTTCCCGCGGCGCGGCGGCTTCAAAAGTCCGTTCCTGCGGAAGTGGGGCTTCTTTTTCCGCTTCCGGCGCTTCGCGCTCTTTCGGCTGCAACGCAGAAATGTCTTCGCCCGGTTCGCCGATTATCATCATACTTTCCAGTACGGGGACTTCGTCGCCTTCGCCGTGGAAGCTGGCCAGGATCACTCCGTCTGCGGGGGATTCTTCTTCAAAGGATGCTTTGTCTGTCTCGTAGGAGAAGAGTATTTCTCCTTTCCGGACGGTATCGCCTTTTTTCTTCCCCAGTCCGGTGATGATACAACTTTCTACTGATTGCCCCTGTTTGGGCATGATTACTGTTACTGCCATTTACGCATGATTTAAGTATGCTAATATATATATTCTAAATCGCTGTCAACTGTGCTGAGCTATGCTGACACAAAGTTATCATTATCTGTCATAGAATCCAAAGATAAGTTGCACTAAATTAATGCCTGATGTTTTGAGATTTCCGGAAGTTCTTCTGTTTGTTTCATTCATTTCGTTCGATCATCTGCATGGATAGCGGGGCAAATGTACGGCGTTTGATTTTTCCGCGGATTGAATAATTGATTTTTCATCTGTGGTTTTTGATAAATGGTGTTGGGAGTGGTGGTGTATTCTGCTTCCGGTGCGTGCAACGGAACCGGTTCGCGTGAAAGAGAATTTTCCGGCTCTTTTTCTGTGCTTGCTGCGTCGCGAACGAATCTCTATTTCCTGGTGGAATCTCTCACGATCAGCTCTGTCCTGATCAGCCGGCTGATGATGCCTGTTCCGGTCTCTTTGCCTTCGATTCGGTTGATGAGCAGGCGTGCTGCTGCTTTTCCCATCCGGCGTCCGTGCTGATCTACGGTTGTCAGTGCAGGGTCTGTCATCGCGGCGAAATTGCTGTTCGTAAATCCGCATACGGATATGTCTTCGGGGACTCTGAAGCCGGCGGATTTCACGATCCTCATGCAGCTGGCGGCTACTTCGTCATTGATGCAGAAAAAGGCGTCGGGAGGGGGATTCATCTGCAGCATTTCGGGTATGATCTCCGCGGCCAGCCCGACCGTATCACAGACCCGGCACATCTCCTTCCTCACCGGAAGGTGGTGCCTGCGCAGTGCATCTTCATAGCCCATCCTCCGGTTGTCGGCGATCGGCATCGAGGGGCGGGAACCCAGAAAGGCTATCTGCCGGCAGCCTGTCGCTATGAGGTGCTCTACGGCTCTGAAGGCGCCTGCATAGTCGTCCACCACGACTCTGTCCGTATTGATCCCGGTGCAGATACGGTCGAAAAAGACGAGGCGGATGTTATTGTCGAGTATCTCCCGGAAATGAGCGTATTCTTGCGTCTCTTTCGACTGCGAAATCAAAATTCCGCACACGCGGGCGTTGAGCAGTGTTTCCACGCATTTTGCCTCTCGCCTGCAGTTCTCCTGCGAACAGCTGAACAGCAGTTTGTAGCCTTTGCTCTCTGTCTCCTCCAGGATGCCCGAAAGGACTGTGGAGAAGAAATAGTGTACGACTTCGGGCACTATCACGCCGATGGTGTTATTCCTGTTCGTGCGAAGCTGCATGGCCAGTATATTGGGTTTGTAGCGGTGTTTTTCCGCATATTCCCGCACAAGCGATTTCGTCTTTTCGCTGATGGACGGATGGTCTTTCATCGCTCTCGATACGGTGGAGGGTGAGAGTCCCAGCGCCCGGGCAATATCCTTCAGGGTAATCTGTCTCATAGCTTTATATTATTTATTCTTCAATTCCCCAAAAATAGACAAAAAAATATTGCCGACAACGGATATTCCTTACATTTGCCTTAAAAAAATAACAGACTCTGTATGAACGAAAACAAAAAATGTACGCTGCAAATACAGTCGGAAACCGGCAGGCTGGAAGCTGTTTTGATTCACCGCCCCGGCGAACGAAAAATTCAATGCGATGAAGTGTTGATGCGATAATGTGGAGAAAACCAGCTCGGGGAGCGCCCTTTCTCAATGGAAAATTGAAAGTTGAGAGTTGAAAATGCAGGCAAGAAGTTAAGAAGTGGAGAAAATCAGCTCGGGGAGCGCCCGAGTGGCAAGGGGCGGGAGCTTCATTAATGGACAATTGACAGTTGACAGTTGAAAATGTTTTGAAGAGCGTCAAAAGCAACTAGCTCGGGGAGCGCCCGAGTGGCAAGGGGCGGGAGCACCCGCCCCGACGAACGAAAAAGCATGTTCCACTTTCCACTTCGCAGGGGCGTTGCCCCTGTGACCCCACCGGCTTTTTTGTCTTGACACAAAAAAGTCGGCAAAAAAAGTCAAGACTGCGTCCGTATCGCTCAAAAAATTGTGCGTTTGCCGGCTAAAATC
>JAIRSV010000021.1 GCA_031255275.1 Proteiniphilum sp. | reverse complement strand
CGATAGCCAACGGAAATGATTACATCAAGATTATAAAAATCTACTTGGTAAACTTTTCCGTCTGTGGCAGTATATGCAAATTTTGCATACACTGCGTTTTTGTCTAATTCACCCTCTTTAAAAATATTGCTGATATGCTTGGAAATAACCGATTGGTCACGTTCAAATAGCATAACCATTTGCGCTTGTGTCAGCCACACCGTTTCCCCTTCCAAACGGACATCCAGCTGCGTTTCGCCGTTTGGCGTTTGATAAATGATAATTTCGCCTCTGTTCATAATACATTATTTTTCTGTTCAATTTCGCCGCAAAGATACGACCAATTACTTTCACACCGCACCCGCGCCGATTTTCTCAAAAGCATTTTTGGCATTTCACCACCGTAAATTTCATGGGAGGACAGTTTCTCGAAGACTTAACCGACTCATCCACCTCCGAAAAATCCGCCAGACCATACGCGCCAAATTCCCGACCGACCGATTCCGCATCATAAAAAAACAGCTTCGCACCACTTGTCATCAGAAAACGATCCTTACTTAACCGCTTCCCCTTCCCGTACATAGAATCATTCTTTGAAATTGTCGAAAAAATCATCCATCCGCCGGGTCTCAGTTGCGCGTAACAATCCCGGATAAACTTTTTCCGTTCACGCCCATTCAGCAGATGAATCAGCGCATGACAATAAATTCCGCCGTAGAATGTACCGTCAAAAGGCATGTCGCTCACCGAACCGTGACAGATCGGGATATCCCCGTGATGAATCTTCGCCAGATCAATCGCCGTTTTCGAAATCTCAATACCGCTGACATGGATTCCGACGTCAAGAAAAACCCTTGCATTCCTGCCGTATCCGATACCCGGTATCAGTATATCCCCGATCCTTTCCCTTCGGAAGAAATCTCTTGCAGCCACGGCGGAAGCCGAAGGTTCAAAACCCCACATAGTTTGCTTCTCCACGTAACTTGCTTCCCAAAATTCATCCCCTTTCATATTCAAAACCATTTGTTATTCTGTATTTCTTTGACAGTCTCTCCGATTGACCGGCACGATACTTCAACTTGATGATTGTCGCAGGGCCGAATCAAACAGTTTCTAAATTCTCACCACCTTATCCGCCACCTTTTCGAAATCCTTCAGGTGAGTTGCCATCAGGATAGCGATGTCGGGATACCGGCGTTTGATATTTTGAAAAATAGCTATCGCATTTTCGGAACTGATGCCGGCCGCAGGTTCATCCACGACCAGCAGTTGCGGCTTTCTCAGCAACGCCTGCGCCAGCAGTAATTTTTTCCGCTGTCCGCCGCTCAATGTTTCACCGTTTTCACCCAGCCAGCTTCCCATGCCTTCGGGGAGCGACGAACGCCAACGGGAGAGATCAACCGTTTCCAGTACCTCCTCAATCGCCTCGTCGGGATAACCCTCAAAGTTCTCACGCAACGTACCCGTAAGTAAATAAGCTTTCTGCGTAACGTAAATACATTCGGGTACGGGAAGATGTGCCGGTTCCGTTTCGCCGTTCCACGTCAGCGAACCGCTCCGGCGATATTCGGGATAAAAGAGACTGTTCAACAGCGTAGTTTTCCCTCTCCCCGTTTCGCCGTAGAGCGCAACCCATTCTCCCTTTTTAATTTCCAGCGATACTTCGCCGACGCGGACAGGTGTTCCGGGAATTTCGGCACACACAGCATGAAGGGTCAAATTTTCCAGCGGAGAACAGACCGCTACCGTTTTATCCGGCAGACCGCCCTGTCCAATAATCGACTCCATATCCCTGATCTGCTGCGTGACCGAACTTCGCTCCGATTTACCGGAGAAAAGCATCTCGGACAGCTCCGCCTGCGCCATGATACCGAAAAAAATTCCGATAGCCGTTGGAGCGTCGATACCGCAGTGGACCGAATGGCGGAGCAAAAAGGCGGCTGCATAGCTAAATCCAAGTCCGGCGACCAGTTGCAGCGTGAATGTGTTCGTTTGCAGTTTACTCTCCAGTCGTTCGAGTATCCGCAGTTTCTGTTCGTATTGCCCGATCACCTTCCCCTCCATACTGTATTTCGAAATCTCAATCCGCCCCCTGAAACTCTCAATGAGCGCCTGATTATTCTCTTCGCGGTGCAGTTTCAGCATACCGTAAAGTTTTCCGTTTCTCCTGAAGAACAGTTGAGGTACAATAAAAAGAAGCACGACGGAGGAAATCAGAAATTCGATGGCCACGACCTGAGAAATCATGCCGAGAAAAACGGAATAGAGAATGACTGACAGTATCAGCGCGACAAACGGCATAAGCCATAAGAGGATATGATTCAATATCTGTTCAACGCCATACGTACTGTTCCCCAGCAAAGCAGAATTGTTGCTGACCTGCTTTCGGAAACCGGGAAATCCGGCAACCGATTTAAATATTTTCAATTGAAGACTAAGCTGCACATCGAGCGTCGTTTTGTGATTTTCCAACCGTTCGAAATACCTCGTCGCCGTGCGCAACAGCGCCATCAAACGGATGACGGCGGAGGGAATCAGGTACGAAAACGCCGTATTCGCCGTGGCGAACGCCACGCTGCAAACCGCCAGAAACCATCCCGAAACGGCCGGCATCGCAATGAACGCCGCCGTCCACAGCGCCAGCAGCGAAAAGCCCCGCAACCACCTGCCCGCGAATGGCCGCAATATATGTTTTGTAATAAAATTAGGCATACTTCATCTGTTCCCCCCAGTTTAAGTGCAGGACTGTATCGGCCACGGCATCAAACATCCCCTCGTGCGAAGCGACGATCACCAGCCGTTCCCCGGCCATTTTCACGATTTGCGGGAGAATAATACCGATCGTATCCGCATCCAGACTCGCCGTCGGTTCGTCCAGAATCGCCACCGGTTTCGGATGCAGCATCATCCGCGCAAGCGTCACAAGCTGCTTTTCGCCACCCGAAAGCTGTTTGCCGTTATGACTCAGTTCCGTCAGCCATCCCTCCCCCTTTCGGGCCAGGATTTTATCCAGAAATTCGGGATATCCGCCCTCATTTTCCGCCTCTTTCCCGAGAAAGACATTGTATTGCAGAGAGCCGTCGAAGATGAAAGGAAACTGGTTCATGTACGATGAATTCGCCTTCAGCCACTGTTGCGACCAGACATTACCGTGCCCGTTGACCGAAACCTGTCCCTCATTCACCGACAGACAGCCGGCGCAGATCTTCAGCAGAGTCGATTTTCCCGAACCCGAAATACCCTTCACCAGCACTAATCCCTTTACAGGCAACTGCAGGCTGATATTGTGCAGCACCCTCGCCGGCGAACCGGGATAAGAAAAACTCAAACCGCCGATTGCAAAACTGTCGACTGGATCATTTACGTCAGCCAAAGGCGGAACAACCTCCCCGTTCAGCAGCGGAATCAGCAGCGCCGCCGACGCCAGCGCCCTGTTCCGGTCATGATACGCACTCACGAATCGCCGCAGATAAAAGAAAAAGTAAGGCGCAAGCGTCAACAAAAAGAGCGCGGTACGGAAATCATACCCCTTTCCGTAAGCAGCGCCCGGCATAATCCCAAGCAGACTCATCCCCAGATAAATGGCAATGGCGGCAATAGCAATCGTAGCAAAAAGCTCCAGCACCGCCGACGACAGGACGGCAATCCGCATCACACCCGCAGTCGCCCTGTTCAACTCCCCGCCCTTTCGCGACAGAAAGCCATACTGCGCTTTGAGACTGTCCAGATTGACGATTTCGGCAATCGCCTGGAGGCGGTTGTAGAAAACGGCCGAATACTTCAGAAAGAGACCGGTATGCTTTTTATGTAACGCCCCGGCACTGATACCGATCACCGCCATCTGTACGGGAATGACCGTCAGCGAAATCAGCAGAATAAAACCAACCGGAACTTCCACCCGGAAACAGACCGTCAGCAACAGACCGCCGACCAGCACCGTCGCCACGGAGTGAGGGATGAAAAAGGCGAAAAAAGGTTTCAAGTCATCACATATCCGGGTCACGTACAGCGCGCTCGACGCAGCATCCAGCCGGTTGCCGTTAAGCAGCAGCGGGTAAATCTTTTTTTTAATTTTGGAGACGATAATACTTCCCGCCCCGTAGTTGAGCTGCGACGCAAAACAGGCAAAAACATACCTGCCCGTGAGGAACACCGAAGCAAACAGCAAAGCACCGGGATGTGCCGACCCGTCGCCGACCTGCGAAGCCGCGAAATCCGACAGATACCGGCAAAAAAAGACGAAACATCCCGCGCTGATCACCGTCAATACCGAAGCAGCCAGATAAGCCCCCATCGCCTCCGGCACCCTGCTGATCAGCCATCGCGAAGCATTATCCCGATTAGAATTGGTACCCATACGATTCATCATATATATAGCGAACAAAGATAATTATAAAGGAAACCGGTCAGGAATTTCCGCGAAGATATTTGCACCGATATTAGATTCGCAAACCGAAAAAACCCATAAAACACTGATTGTAAGCGCGAAATGAACCCGTTTCACGCAAAATTACCGTGTAGAAAAAAGCAATTACTGCGCAGAATTTCCGCGCCCCATTGCAGGAACAGACCAATTCTTTTGCATCTTTGCAACCCGGTTGCACCGGAATAACAGTATCTTTGCTCACCGATAAACAGTAAAACAGAAAAGTTATGGCAAATTGCAGTTGCGACGGCGCCTGCGGAACAATCCCGTCAAACGCCCGTAAAACAGACAAATTCCCGCAGAAAAACCCCATCATAAGAGTCATCGCCACATTCATCCTGCTGACAGGAGGGATGGCACTCTTTGCGACCGGCATACCCCTCACCGAAAATCAGTGGATCCGGCCTGCATGGTACCTCATAGCCTTTCTGCCCGCAGGCCTGCCCGTGCTGAAAGAAGCCTGGCAAGCCATGCGCCAAAAAGACATCTTCAGCGAATACACCCTGATGAGCATCGCCACAATCGGCGCATTCCTCATCGGCGAATACCCGGAAGGCGTAGCCGTCATGCTGTTTTATTCCGTCGGCGAACTCTTTCAGCAAGCCGCCGTAAACCGGGCAGAGCGAAGCATCGGCGCACTGCTCGACGTCCGTCCCGAAACAGCCACCGCAGTCAGAGACGGCGGCATCGAAACCGTTCCGTCGGAAGAAGTAAAAGTCGGAGAAACCATCGAAATAAAAGCAGGCGAACGCGTCCCGCTGGACGGAACAATGCTCACCGCTCCCGCATCATTCAACACCGCCGCCCTCACAGGCGAAAGCATACCCCGATACATCCAACAGGGAGAAGAAGTCCTGGCCGGCATGATCGCCACCGACACCGTCAGCCGGATCCGCGTAACCCGCCCCTTCGGGCAAAGCGCCCTCGCACGCATCCTGCAACTCGTGCGGAACGCCACCGAACGCAAAGCCCCCACCGAACAGTTCATCCGCAAATTCGCCCGCATATACACCCCCACAGTCACCGCACTCGCCACACTCATCGTCATACTGCCACTGCTCTGGTCACACATCAGTCCGGCATACGGCTACGTGTTCAGCGACTGGCTCTACCGCGGCCTCGTATTCCTCGTCATATCCTGCCCCTGCGCCCTGGTCATCAGCATACCGCTGGGCTACTTCGGAGGAATCGGCGCCGCATCACGAAAAGGAATCCTCTTCAAAGGAAGCAACTGCCTGGACGCCATCACCAAAATCAACACCCTCGTCACCGACAAAACCGGCACACTCACAAAAGGTATCTTCAAAGTACAGCACATCGTCCCCGCAGAAGGACTCACGAAAGAAGAACTGCTGCACACCATCGCCCGCCTCGAAAAGCAAAGCAACCACCCCATAGCCAAAGCCATCGTATCCTCCACACCCGAAAACCCAACCCCCCCGGCCGAACCCCTGCACGTGAAAGAGACCCCCGGACAAGGCATGGAAGCCCAACTCAACGGAAAAAAGATACTCGCCGGCAATACCCGACTGCTGCGCGCCGCCGGCATAACCTGTCCCGCAGCAGTGGAAGAGATACCCGAAACAACCGTCCATTGCGCGATAGACGGCAAGTACGCCGGATACATCACCGTCGCCGACACCCTCAAGGACGACGCAAAAGCCGCGATAGACGGGCTGCGTACGGCAGGGATAAAAGACATCGTAATGCTTTCGGGAGATAAACAGTCCATCGTATCGAAGCTGGCCGCGGAACTGGGAATCGACCGCGCCTATGGCGACCTGCTGCCGGAAGGAAAAGTAGCCCGGTTTGAAGAACTCAAACAAAATCCCGACAACAGAATCGCTTTCGTGGGCGACGGGATAAACGACGCCCCCGTCTTAGCCATGAGCGACGTAGGGATTGCGATGGGCGGTCTGGGCAGCGAAGCCGCCATCGAAACCGCCGACATAATCATCCAAACCGACCAGCCCGGCAAAATCCCCACAGCAATCCGCATCGGCAAAGCCACCCGTCAGACCGTGATACAGAACATCACCATGTCCCTTGGCATCAAGTTTGCCGTATTACTCCTCGGAGTCGGCGGACAGGCAACCCTCTGGGCCGCCGTCTTTGCCGACGTCGGCGTATCAGTACTCGCCATACTCAACGCCGTCCGCATCATGCACAGAAAATTTTAAACACTGAAACAACAGAAATATATGGACACAAAACACCTCGAAGCCACACTGCACCACAGAGAAATAAAACCGACAGCCATCAGAATGCTGGTACTGGAAACCATGCTGAATCACGAAACCGCATTCAGCCTCTCCGACCTGGAAAGCACACTGAAAACCGTCGACAAATCCACCCTGTCACGAACGATAAACCTCTTCCGGCACCACCACCTCATACACAGCATAGACGACGGCTCCGGATCAGTAAAATACTCCGTATGCCGCACCGACTGCCAGTGCACCCTCGGCGACCTGCACGTACACTTCCACTGCAACAAATGCCGCACCACCCACTGCATGGAAAGCATATCCATCCCCGACATACCTCTGCCACCCGACTTTCTCCTCGAAAACGTCAATTTCGTCATGAAAGGAATATGCGCCCGGTGCGCCCGGAAGACCCCCTCCACAAAAGCTAAATATAATACTCCATTAAATCAATCAAACCAGCCTGCAACGCATACTTGGTAGCCTCATGCGCATTATTCACCGCCAGTTTCCTGAAAATATTCCGGCGATGCGTATTCACCGTATGAAAACTGAGATTCTTTTCAAAAGCAATCACCTTCGTCGTCTTACCCAAAGCAATCTCCCTCAGGATACCCTTTTCGGAAGCCGTCAGACAATCCCGGATTTTTTTCAGCGGCACCCTGTCCTCCAGCACCGACACCGCAACATCACACAAATACGTCTTACCATAAACCGCACAGTCAACCGCATCAATAATATTTTGCAGCGGATTCTGTTTCATCACCACACTGACAGCCGGATCAACCAGCAAAACCTGACGCAGAAAATGCACCTCCAGTTCGTCCGAAAACAAAATCCAGGCCGCCCCCTTCGCCCCCCACATCATATTCAGCAACTGATTGACAGAAACAAAATCAAACAGCGTATAATCCAGAATCACCACCGATTCGGGAAAACAGCGCAACAAAGCCAGCAACTCACAGCAGTTACCAGCCGTTTCCCGACGGCAATCACCATACTGCGAATCCAGCACAGAAATCACCCCCACCCGTGTAATATCCTGATTATCGGCAATAATAAAAGTACGCATCCCGTAAGTAACCTGAATGAAAATAACAGTGAAATAAAATAAAAGGAACAACTCCCCCCTCAACCCTCACAACGACCAATATCCTCCAGCAGCGCCACCGCCGTTTCCACCGTATCCGTACCGGCCACAGTCACCGACCGTTTAGACCCCCTCTCCTGCAAACGGCAGCGGCGCGGATACATCTGAACAAAATGCAACAACCGGTCAAACACCGGCGAACTATAATACGCCGATTCCCGATCGGAAACAAGAAAAAGAGTAATCTGACCATTCTTCAGCATCACCTTCTCTATCCCCAGCGACCCCGCAATACGGCGAAGCCGCACAATACGGATAAGCTCCCGACCCTGCGGCGGAATTTTCCCGAAACGATCCTCCAGACGCTTCATAAAATCCATAATCTCCATCTCCGACACCATACTGTCCATTTCACGATAAATACTCACCCGCTCCGCATCATTCGGGATATACTCAACGGGAAACATCAGTTCCAGATCACTCTCAACCGACACATCATCCACAAACTCCCACGTCCGGACATCACCCCCCCCCTGCTGCATACCGCCAAGCTCCGCAAACTCATCCTTCCGCAACTCCAGCACCGCTTCAGCCAGAATTTTCTGATAAGTCTCATACCCCAGATCAGCGATAAAACCACTCTGCTCGGCCCCCAGCAGATTACCGGCACCGCGAATGTCCAGATCCTGCATCGCGATATGGAGACCACTGCCCAATTCCGCAAAATTCTCGATAGCCTGAAGACGTCGACGCGCGTCACCGCTCAGCGAGTAGAACGGAGGTGCAAGCAGATAACAGAAAGCCTTCCGGTTACTCCGTCCCACCCTTCCGCGCAACTGATGCAAATCGCTCAGACCGAAATTCTGCGCCTCCATCACGATAACCGTATTCACGTTAGGCATGTCGACACCCGACTCGATGATCGCAGTCGCAATCAGCACATCCTGCTCATGGTTGATAAAATCGGCAATCACCCCTTCCAGCTTCTTCGGCTCCATTTGACCGTGACCCACAGCCACGCGCACATCCGGAATCAACCGTCGGACAAGCGCCTCCAGCTCATAAATATTCCCGATACGGTTATTGACGATAAACACTTGCCCGTTACGGTTCAACTCAAAATTGACGGCATCGCGAATAAGGTCAACATCAAACGTATGCACCTCCGTCTGTATCGGATAACGGTTAGGAGGAGGCGTTCCGATAGTAGAAAAGTCACGCGAGCCCATCAGCGAAAACTGTAATGTGCGGGGAATAGGCGTAGCCGTCATCGTGAGCGTATCCACATTCACCTTCATCTGTTTGAGCTTCTCCTTGACGGACACGCCGAATTTCTGTTCCTCGTCGATAATCAGCAGCCCCAGATCCTTGAACAGCACATCCTTCCCCGCCAGCCGGTGAGTACCGATAAGAATATCGATCTTCCCCTCCTTCAGGAGGGAGAGGATCTCCTTCTGATCCTTCGCCGAGCGCGCACGGCTGAGGTAATCGACCTTCACCGGAAAAGCAGCCAGCCTCTCGCTGAAGGTGTGATAATGCTGCGTCGCCAGCACAGTCGTAGGGACGAGAACCGCAGTCTGTTTCCCGTCGGCAGCCGCTTTGAAGGCTGCGCGGATGGCAACCTCAGTCTTTCCGAAACCAACGTCACCGCAAATCAGCCTGTCCATCGGCCGTTCGCGCTGCATATCCGCCTTCACGTCGCGCGTAGCCTTCACCTGATCGGGCGTATCCTCATACATGAACGATGCCTCCAGCTCCGTTTGCAGATACGTATCCTTCGAGAAGGCAAAACCCCGTTCCTGCTGACGCCGGGCATAAAGTCCGATCAAGTCGCGGGCAATGTCCTTGATTTTCGTTTTCGTCCGTTCCTTCACCCGCTCCCATGCGCCGGAACCAAGTTTGTGCAGTTGCGGCTCTTCGCCCTCGCGACCCCTGTACTTCGATATTTTGTGCAGTGAGTGGATAGAGACAAATACCGCATCACTGTGCAGATACGTCAGTTTGATCACCTCCTGCACCCTGTCGCCGATGCGCAGGCGCACCAGTCCGGCAAAGCGGCCGATGCCATGGTCGGTATGAACAACATAATCGCCCGGCTGAAGCTGATTGATCTCCTTGAGGGTCGCTGCAGTTCTGCCCGACCTGGCCCTGTCGGACTTCAGGCTGTATTTGTGGAAGCGGTCGAAGATCTGATGATCGGTAAAGCAGCATATCTTCAGCGTCCCGTCCGAGAAACCCTCGTGCAGCGTCCTGTTGACCGGGATGAAGGTGATGTCATCATTACGGTCTTCAAAGATATGTGCGAGACGTTTCTGCTGTTTATCGCTGTCGCTCAGGATGTAGATGGTGTACCCCCCGTCCGAGAAGCGGTGCAGAGATTCGGCCAGAAGGTCAAAGTTCTTGTGATAGAGGGGCTGCACGGAAGTATTGAATTCGATGGTAGCATCGGGAAGATCCGGTGTATTCGCGTCCGTTTTCGCGTCGAAGCGGATCTGGCGGAACGGGCGGAGACACTGCAGGAAATCCTCTTTTGAAAGGAGATCCGCCTTCACAAACTCCACATCGCCGGGATTGATGCGCAGCTCGTCGCCGTTGATGGATGCGACCCGGCTTGCGACCCGGCGCATATCTTCGATTCCGATCACCGAACCGTCGGGAAGGAGGCTGAAGAGTGACGCATTTCTGACGCCGGTGCGTCCGAGTTCGGGAATGATCCTGATTTCGTCGAACTTTTCTTTGGATAACTGTGATTCCAGGTCGAAGTTACGGATAGTCTCCACCTCGTCGCCAAAGAAGTCGATACGGTAGGGGAATTCGCTCGAGAAGGAGAAGACGTCGAGGATACTTCCCCGTATGGCATACTGTCCCGGTTCATACACGTAGTCCGTGACCAGGAAGCCCAGGCTTTCGAGCACTTCGCTTGCGAAGGCGCTGTCGATCCGTTCGCCCACGGAGACTTTCAGCGTATTTTCCGCCAGTTCCGTGCGCGAAACCGTTTTTTCGGCTAACGCGTCCGGGTAGCTGACGATGATCGGCGGCTGACTCTCTCCGCCGTCCTGCAGACGGCTCATGACGCCGGCGCGAAGCACTTCGTTCGCCCTGTCCGGCTGTCCGTACTTGGCCGCTCTTTTGTAGGCGGACGGGAAGAAGAGTACGTCGTCCGTTCCGGCCAGCTGCGTCAGGTCGTGATAGAAGTAGCCGGCGGTCTCTGCGTCGTTCAGAATATAGAGGGAAGTCCGCGGTTCTCTGCGGAACAGTTCTGCGGCGAACAGTGCGCGTGAGGAGCCGTGCAGACCTGTTACCGAGAGAATTTGTGTCTCTTTTTTCAGTAACGCGTCTGCCGCCGCCAGGTTGGGATGTCTCCCGATCTGTTGCTGTAACTGTGTGACGTTAATTGTTTCGAGCATCCGGAAGTAAAATGCAAAGATAAGCTAAACGGAGCTAAATTAAAAGCGCTTTGCGTGAATGGGAGGAAGGGAGATGGAGTGGGAGGCCGGGACATCTTCCCCCATACGAAAAACAAAATAAAAAGACCGACCCCCCTGAGGAGGCCGGCCTCTGCCCGAAGTTGCGGAGACAGGACTCGAACCTGTGACCTTTGGGTTATGAGCCCAACGAGCTACCAACTGCTCCACTCCGCGATCTGTTTTTCCGAACCGGATTGCAAAGATAGAACTTTCCTTTTGAAAAAACAAAATATTCAGCGATCTTTTTCATTTATGACTGAAAAATAGTACTTTTGAAAAAAAAATTTTCACCACAATATGTCTGACAGTATAGTTCTCATCCCCACCTATAATGAGAAAGAGAATATCGAAAATATTATCAGAGCGGTTTTCGCGCTGGAAAAGGATTTTCATATTCTGGTGATTGACGACGGATCGCCTGACGGAACAGCCTCCATCGTCCGCCGTCTGATGTCGGAAGAGTTTGCCGGACGCCTGTTCATCGAAGAACGAAAGGGAAAACTCGGTTTGGGTACAGCCTATATCCACGGATTCGGATGGGCACTGCAACGCTCTTACGACTACATCTTCGAGATGGATGCCGATTTTTCGCACGATCCGGCCGACCTCCCCAGGCTATACGCCGCCTGCCGCGAGGGAGGAAGTGACGTCTCGGTCGGGTCGCGCTACTCTACCGGCGTGAACGTGGTGAACTGGCCCATAGGCCGCGTACTGATGTCATACTTTGCCTCGCAATACGTACGCTTCGTCACCGGACTCGACGTGAGAGATACCACCGCCGGCTTTGTCTGTTATCGGAGAGAGGTGCTGGAAACGATCAGACTCAACCGTATCAGATTCAAAGGATACGCCTTTCAGATAGAGATGAAATACACGGCACACCTGCTCGGATTCACCATAAAAGAGGTCTCCGTTATCTTTGTGAACAGACGATCCGGCGTCTCGAAAATGAACTCAAGCATCTTCGGAGAAGCATTTTTCGGAGTAATAGAGCTTCGATGGCGCAAGATTGCCGGAAAAATAAAACCCCGTTCCTGATTTACCAGTTATACATCATGATATTAATTCACAACGCTACGATTATTAACGAAGGAAACAGCTTCACCGGTTCGCTGCTCCTCGTGAGAGAGAAAATCGGCCGCATCTTCAGAGACAGCGTGCCCGAAGCGCTGCTGCGCATCTGCCGGAGAGTGATTGACGCACGAAACCTCTGGCTGATGCCCGGAGTGATCGACGACCACGTACATTTTCGCGAACCCGGGCTGACGCACAAAGGCGATTTCTTCACAGAAAGCCGCGCAGCAGTAGCCGGCGGCGTCACCTCGTGCATGGACATGCCCAATACCCGTCCGCAGACGGTGACCCGCGACGCACTTCGCCGGAAGGCAGAGATGGTTGCCGGGAGATCAGCCGTCAACTACGCCTTCTACCTGGGAGCCACCGCCGATAACCGCAAGGAGCTCGAACGGGCAGATTACAGTCAGGTCTGCGGCGTAAAAGTCTTCATAGGCTCCTCCACCGGAGGCATGCTCGTGGACAGCGAAAAAATCCTTCAGCGGATCTTCCGTCAAGTCGACGCACTGATCGCCGTCCACTGCGAAAACGAAGAGGTGATCAGAGTCAACACCGATATTTACGGCAGGAGGTACGGCGTAGACATCCCCGTGCAGTGCCATCCGCTGATCCGCAGCGCCGAAGCCTGCTACCGCTCGTCGGCACAGGCCGTGGAGATGGCCGACAGATACGGCACGCGGCTGCACGTCCTGCACCTCTCCACCGCCCGCGAGATGACGCTGTTTGACGCCGGGAAACCCGACCGGAAAAGGATTACGGCCGAAGTCTGCATCCCCCACCTCTGGTTCTTCGACCTCGACTACGGCCGGCTCGGCACACGGATCAAATGGAATCCCTCCGTGAAAACCGCCGGTGACAGACACGCCCTGCAGGAAGCCCTGAAGAGCGGCAAACTCGACCTGATCGCCTCCGACCACGCCCCCCACCTGCCGGGCGAGAAGTCAGGCGGCGCCCTGCAGGCCGCCTCCGGCGGCCCCCTCGTGCAACACAGCCTGCAAGTCATGCTCGAACTGGCGAGGAAGGGACTCTTTACCCGCGAACTGGTGGCCGAAAAGATGTGTCACGCCCCCGCCAGACTCTTCCGGATACGCCACCGGGGATTTATCCGGGAAGGATACTACGCCGACCTCGTACTGACCGATCCCCACAAGCTGCACACCGTCTGTCGCGACAACCTGCAGTACCGGTGCGGCTGGTCACCGTTCGAAGGAGAAACATTCTCCAACTCCGTCCACACCACGATCGTCAACGGAAACATCGTCTACGAAAAAGGCCGGGTCATCGAAGGCGCCATCCACGGACAGGCGCTTGAATTTGACAGATGACAAAAAAACGGAATCCGCCGCCGGCAACCACTCCCCCCGAGGAGCGAACTGCCACAACATTTTTGTATTTTTGCACCCGAATTTCCATTAAAAAACATTCAACGTGAAATTTCTTTTTACAGTGCAGGGCGAAGGCCGGGGACACTTCACACAAGCGCTGGCCCTGGCGGCGATCCTCCGGAAACACGGACACCAGGTCGTCGCCGTCCTGATCGGGAAGAGCGACTCCCGGCAGATCCCCGGCTTCTTTATCGAAAAGATCGGCGCCCCCCTGTTTGAATTCGACAGCCCCAGCTTCACCTCGTTCTACAAACAGAAGCGCCCCAACATCCTCATCAGCATGGCCGCCAACATATCGCGACCCTTCGTCTTCAAGAGCAGCCTTCAGTTCGTCCGGCGGAAGATCGAAGAGCTGCACCCCGACAAAGTAATCAACTTCTATGAAATCATCACCGGCATGGCCTACAGCCTCTACCGGATCGACAAAAAGCCCGGCATAGAAATGATCACCATCGCCCACCAGTACATGCTCCTCAACCCCCACTACCGGACAAGCGCCGAACAGGACGTCAAATTCTATTTCCTCCGGATGCTCTCGCGCATCACCTCCACCCGCGCCGCCAAGATCCTGGCGCTCTCGTTCAGAGACATGCCCGGTTCCGAAAAGAAAAAGATCGTCACCGTCCCCCCCCTGCTGCGCCCCGACGTCTTTGCCATCACGCCCACGCCCGGCAACTACATCCACGGCTACATGCTCAACGCCGGCTACTTCGACGAAGTCTCCGCCTGGCACCGCCACCACGCCACCATCCCCCTGCGCTTCTTCTGGGACAGGAAAGAAGCCGGCGAAGAGACCCGCATCGACGACAACTTCGTCCTTCACCGCCTCAACGACCAACGCTTTCTGCAAAGCATGGCCGGCTGCGCCGGCTACGCCACCACCTCCGGCTTCGAATCCCTCTGCGAAGCCCTCTATTACCGGAAACCCACCCTCATGGTCCCCGTCCACGTAGAGCAGGAATTCAACGCCTACGACGCCAGCCTCTCCGGCGCCGGCATCTCCGCCCGCGAATTCCGGTTAAGCCTCCTGCTCGAATACATCCCCCGCTATACCCCCGACGGAAACTTCAGAGAATGGGTACATCAGGCTGAAGCGCGATTCATCAGCGAAATCTGCGGTTAAGTCACCCCCCCACCCCCCATCCGGGCGCGCCGAAAACCAATCAGGGCGCGCCGAAAATCGCTCAGGGGGCGCCGAAAATCATTAGGGGGACGCCGAAAATCATTAGGGGCGCGCCCCTAATCATTTGGGGGACGCCCCGAATCATTAGGGGGACGCCCCGAATCATTAGGGGGACGCCGAAAATCATTAGGGGGACGCCGAAAATCATTAGGGGCGCGCCCCTAATCAGTTGGGGGACGCCCCGAATCATTAGGGGGACGCCGAAAAT
>JAIRSV010000016.1 GCA_031255275.1 Proteiniphilum sp. | reverse complement strand
ATATACGAAACAATTGTACCAAGAAAATAGTCCGCACCAACTTTCGCATCTGTTTGAGCAAAATTTTCAATGTCACCCCACAATGTCTCACATTTTTCAACATCCCATTTATATGGTCTCTGATAATCAGGAATGACAAATTTTCTGTTTTGCATTTCACTAAACAATTTTCCAATTGTTTTTTTACTTACATGTAACTCCGGCATTTTATTTCAATTTTACGTTTATAAATTCTATTGTCTATTTTATTATCAACTTAATCATTGGCACTCAATACGTGGATTTCTATACTGCTATTTTTTATGGTAGAAGTTCAAACCAAAGCTTCTATTCCATTTTTTTGTTTTAGCGCCTCCGAAGGTAATAAATAATTCATTTACCATAGACTTCTGTTCAGTCTTGTGGAGTTGCAAATTATGTTAAAAGAATAGGATAGTAATTTCATAGCGTCGATACTTTAGTTTCGTAAGGTTGAAACTGTAATTTCATCCTTACGAAACTCCAATTTCATAAGGTTGAAACTGCAGTATCAAAACTGCGAAACTGCAGTTTCATAAGTATGAAACGAACTACCATTCATAATTCTCTATGTATTCGTCAAAGTCTTGAGGCTGGGATATGCCGCAATGCCCGACTATAACCAATAAGCTTTGCTGCTCAGCCGGTGAAAGTAATCGGTCGCCTTTGCGCATACGGAAATACATCATACGTCCGAAATGAGCTATCAAAGAACGGGAAACATGCTGCATTTGCCTATAGGGCATATTCTCCAGCATTTTAACGAATCCTTTGGCGTAGCGCATTTTTTCAGCAGCCTTATAAAAGGTACAATCACTTTCGAGAGAGGCCAAGTATTTGGGATTGATAATATTTAATTGTTTGACCTCCGACGGAATGACCTCTGCTGCAAGATGTCTTAAACAGTTGTCTGCTTTCGGACATTCCCTATAAAGGCAAATTAAATAATTGTTCGGAATTTGTGAATAATCTATTATTTCTTTCATAGCGACAGGTGTTTGAGAGGCAAAAGTAATGATTGTTTGTCGATTTCAGAGCAGGTTTGCGATTTTTCGACGCAGCCTTTGAGCACGAGTAAGTCCGGCAGAAGGTATGCCTCCCGGCAGACGAAGGAATGTTTTCAACCACTCTTCTTTTGCCTTACCGAACGCGTTTCGCCTGAAAATAAATACAACAAAAGACCGATAATCAAACTTTATAAAGTTGATTATCGGTCTTTTTTCGTTTTGTGGGCGTTGACGGATTCGAACCGCCGACCCTCTGCTTGTAAGGCAGATGCTCTGAACCAGCTGAGCTAAACGCCCGAATTTTAGAATGATTTGAAAGATCTTTTGCCGGATGCTCTCCTGAAAAGCGGTGCAAATATACAGTCTTTTTATTTCTCCGCAAAACTTTTCACAAATAATTTTTCGCGAAAATTTTCACGGCTCTATTATTATCCTTATTTTTGTACCGTGAAAAATGAGAATAGTGAGTACATTTTCAAAATAGTAGTGATTTTTTCAGAATAACACGGATTCCGGAAACTTATGATGAGTGTGCTGAAAAGCGATTTCCCGCCATTCGACAACCTGAACATTCTCGGCAGGGAAAGCGACACGAAGCAAATAACAATGAATTTAGATCAACTGACAGCCATTTCTCCCGTCGACGGGCGATACAGGAATATGACCGCAGGTTTAGATGCGTTCTTTTCAGAATATGCTCTCATCCGATACCGGGTGCAGGTGGAGATTGACTATTTTGTTTCTCTTTGTGAAGAGGGGATTCTCCCGTTGAGAGATGAGGGCGTCTTCGAACAGCTGAAAGCTTTATACCGTAATTTCAACGAAGAGGATGCCCGGCGGATAAAGGAGATTGAGAAAACAACCAATCATGATGTGAAGGCCGTGGAATATTTCCTGAAGGAAAAATTCGATGTATTCCGCCTGTCGGATTACAAAGAATTTATTCACTTCGGATTGACCTCGCAGGATATTAACAACACCGCCACTCCGATGATGTGGCGGGATGCGCTGCACAAGCTCTACATCCCCGAACTGGAGAAGCTGACTTCCCTGACGGATGCCCTGGCCGGCGAATGGAAAGATATTCCCATGCTGGCGCGCACGCACGGACAGCCGGCATCGCCCACGCGCCTGGGAAAGGAGATGAAGGTCTTTGTCTACCGGCTGGCCGGACAGATCGACGTGCTGAAAGGGATCCCGGCGAAAGCGAAATTCGGCGGAGCGACCGGTAACTTCAACGCACATCACCTGGCTTATCCGCAAATCGACTGGAAACGGTTCGGAAACCGTTTCCTGCGGGAAAAACTGAGCCTGTGCCGGGAAGAGTATACCACGCAAATATCCAATTATGACGCTTTCGCGGCATCATTCGACGCGATGAAGCGTATCCACACCATCCTGATCGACTTTACGAGGGATATGTGGCAATATATCTCAATGGAATACTTCAAGCAGAAGATCAGGGAGGGAGAAACAGGATCGTCGGCCATGCCCCACAAGGTGAATCCGATCGACTTTGAAAATGCCGAAGGAAACCTCGGCATTGCCAACGCATTACTGGAACACCTGGCGGCAAAGCTGCCCGTTTCGCGACTGCAGCGCGACCTTACCGATTCTACGGTAATCAGGAATATCGGCGTACCCGTGGCGCACGGGCTGATTGCCATCAAAAGCACAGTAAAGGGACTGCATAAGCTGTTATTGAACAGGGATGCAATAGACAGAGACCTGGAAAATAACTGGGCCGTAGTAGCAGAAGGAATCCAGACCATTCTGAGACGCGAGGGATACCCGAAACCCTATGAAGCGCTGAAAGCCTTAACACGAACTAACGCGCGCATTACCCGGGAAGATATTTCGGAATTTATCGACAGTCTGGAGGTGCAGGAACAGGTGAAAAAAGAGTTGAAGGAAATCACACCCCAAAATTATACGGGAATATAAGTATTTTCATAAAGCCAATTGAACAGTAAGTAATAATTGAAAAAGATCCGTCCCCCGTCATGACAGCGGGGTGGCGGAAGTGAGAAAAATGCGATTTTTAAAAAAGGAAAAACCGTGAGGTTTTATTATGTAATCAAAAAGTAAATGCAACAATGACGACAAACAATGACGAGTCACGCCCCAGGAGGAGTTATCACAGCACAAACAATGAGAGACTCGCCTCCTCAAACAGAAATTATGGCAATGAGCGGAGAACGCCGCAAGAAGGTTATTATTCGGAGAGACCATCCTATAACCAGGAAAGGCCCTATACTCCGGAAAGAGCTTCCTACAATCCGAATTACAGAGATTCCCGCCAGGAAAACTACGGCGGGAACAGCGAAGGAGGAATGAGAAAACGGCGTCCGCGCGTGGGGGAACGCCCCCAGTCACCACAGCGGGTTACCGGAGGGAACTATAACAACAACAACCGGAACTGGAACAGTCAGTCTTCAAACGGGCCGGCCAGACCGAATAAGTCCGTGAACGCGAAGCCTGTGAAAAAGCTGAAAAAGAAAAAGCCATTCAAGCAGGTCAAGTACAAAGAGAATGCCGACCCCAGTACACCCATCCGCCTGAACAAGTACCTGGCCAATGCCGGAGTATGTTCCCGGCGCGAGGCCGACGAATTTATCCAGGCCGGCGTGGTAAAGGTAAACGGAGAGGTTGTGACGGAACTGGGAACCAAAATTACCCGCGCCGACCGGGTGATGTTTCACAACCAGCCGGTACAGCTCGAAAGCAAAGTGTATGTCCTGCTGAACAAGCCGAAAGGCTTTGTGACGACAACCGATGATCCCGAAAACCGCAAGACGGTGATGGAACTGGTGAAAAGCGCCGCTTCGGAAAGAATCTATCCGGTCGGACGGCTGGACAGAGCTACCACCGGCGTCTTACTGCTGACCAACGATGGCGACCTGGCATCGAAATTAACACATCCGAAGTACGAAAAACGGAAAATCTACCAGGTATGGCTCGATAAGGCGGTGGCGATGGAACACATGCAGATGATTGCCGACGGTATTGAACTGGAAGACGGGGAAATACATGCCGATGCGATCAGCTATGTGACGGAAGAAGATCTTTCTCAGATAGGTATCGAGATCCATTCCGGAAGAAACCGCGTTATCCGGCGCATTTTCGAGAAACTGGGCTATCGGGTGGTAAAACTCGACAGGGTCTATTTCGCGGGATTGACAAAGAAAAAGCTTTCACGTGGAAAATGGCGTTACCTCTCAGAACAGGAGGTCAACATGCTCCGGATGGGAGCGTTTGATTAACGAACGCTTCTCCCCCAAAAGGAGCTTATAAATCCGTCTGCAGCAGACACAATAAAAATTCCTGTTCCCGTACGGTTTCGTGCGGGAGCAGGACAAGTATTTACAGGGTATTTTGAATAAGAAAAGCGAACTAACCGTATGAAACAACTGAAACGGGTGAAAATTTCGGAAGCGTTACGGCTTGCGAGTGAAGGTGAAGAAATCAATGTAAAGGGCTGGGTGCGTACCCGAAGGGGTAACAAAAGCGTCGGTTTTGTCGCCCTTAACGACGGATCAACCATTAACAATATTCAGATAGTCATCGACATTGCCGATTTCGACGAGGAGATGCTTCGCCTCATCACTACGGGCGCCTGCATCAGCGTGAATGGTGAACTGGTGAAATCGCAGGGACAGGGTCAGTCCGTCGAAATACGGGCAACGGAAATTGAAATCTACGGATCGGCCGATCCGGCGGCTTACCCGCTGCAAAAAAAAGGTCACTCACTGGAATTTCTGCGCGAAATTGCTCACCTGAGACCGCGTACCAATACTTTCGGCGCTGTTTTCAGGGTGCGGCATCACATGTCGTATGCCATTCACAAATATTTTAACGACAAAGGGTTTTACTATTTTCATACGCCCATCATCACCGCGTCCGACGCGGAAGGAGCCGGTTCCATGTTCGAGGTATCTACGCTCGACATGAACAATCCGCCGCGGGACAAAGAGGGCAGGGTGGATTTCTCGCAAGACTTCTTCGGACGTCAGACGAATCTGACCGTCTCCGGACAGCTCGAGGGGGAACTGGGCGCTATGGCGCTGGGGGCTATCTACACCTTCGGCCCTACATTCCGCGCCGAAAATTCCAACACGCCCCGTCACTTGGCGGAGTTCTGGATGATAGAACCGGAAATGGCTTTCTACGACATCACTGATAATATGGATCTGGCGGAAGATTTCCTGAAATACCTTATCCGTTACGCTTTGGAGCATTGTCGGGAAGACATCGAGTTCCTGTCCAAAATGTATGACGGGGAAGTGATTGATCGCCTGAACTTCGTGGTGGAAAACGATTTCGTCCGCCTGACTTATACAGAGGGCGTGAAGATACTGGAAGCGTCGGGAGAAAAGTTCGAGTTTCCCGTACACTGGGGCACCGACCTGCAATCGGAACACGAACGCTATCTGGTAGAAAAGCATTTCAAACGTCCGGTTATCCTGACCGACTATCCGAGAGAGATAAAATCGTTCTACATGAAACAGAACGATGACGGTAAGACCGTCCGCGCCATGGATGTGCTTTTCCCGAAAATCGGCGAGATTATCGGCGGTTCGGAACGCGAAGCGGATTACAACAAACTAATGAACAGGGTGAAGGAGACGGGTATGCACACCGACCCGATTTGGTGGTATCTCGAAACACGCAGGTTCGGTACGGCGCCTCATTCCGGGTTCGGCCTCGGCCTCGAACGCCTGCTGATGTTCGTTACCGGCATGACCAATATCCGCGACGTAATTCCTTTCCCGAGAACGCCCAACAACGTGGAGTTTTAATTAATGAAGAATATTCGCAATTTTTGCATCATTGCACATATAGATCACGGCAAGAGTACGCTGGCAGACCGTTTGCTGGAGTTCACGGGTACTGTCGAAGGGAAGGACTTGCAGGCGCAGGTGCTCGACAATATGGATCTGGAGAGGGAACGGGGTATCACGATCAAGAGCCACGCGATTCAGATGGATTATGAGTGTGAGGGTGAAAGGTACACTTTCAACCTGATCGATACGCCGGGGCACGTTGACTTTTCATACGAAGTGTCGCGTTCCATAGCCGCCTGCGAGGGCGCCCTGCTGGTGGTCGACGCGGCGCAGGGTATCCAGGCGCAGACCATATCGAACGTTTACATGGCTATCGAACAGGACCTGGAGATTATTCCCGTCCTGAACAAGATTGACCTGGAGAGCGCCATGCCCGACGAGGTGGAAGACCAGATCGTGCAGCTGCTCGGCGTTCCCCGCGAGGAGATCATCCGGGCAAGCGGAAAGACGGGGGCGGGTGTCGAGGAAATCCTCCGCGCCATCATCAGGCGGGTACCCGCTCCGCAGGGAGATCCGGATGCTCCGCTGCAGGCGCTGATCTTCGACTCGGTGTTCAATCCCTTCAGGGGTATCATCGCCTATTACAAGATCGTCTGCGGTAACCTGGGGAAGGGTGACAGGGTGAAGTTCATCAATACCGGCAGAGAGTATGATGCCGACGAGGTGGGAATCCTTCGCCTCAACATGGCGCCCAGGGAGAAGGTGGGTTGCGGTGATGTGGGTTATATCATCTCCGGAATCAAAACGTCGAAAGAGGTGAAGGTGGGGGATACCATCACGCATGTGAAACGTCCCGCCGACAAGGCTATCGAGGGATTCGAGGAGGTGAAGCCGATGGTTTTCGCCGGCGTTTATCCCATCGAAAGCGAAGATTTTGAGAACCTCCGCTCTTCTCTCGAAAAACTGCAACTCAACGACGCCTCGCTTACCTTTCAGCCCGAATCGTCCGTAGCGCTGGGCTTCGGCTTCAGGTGCGGATTCCTGGGGCTGCTCCACATGGAGATCGTTCAGGAGCGCCTGGAACGGGAGTTCAATATGGACGTAATCACTACGGTTCCCAACGTTTCCTATAAGGTGTATGACAAGAAAGGAAACATGAAAGAGGTGCACAATCCGGGCGGCTTGCCCGATATTACGCTTATCGAAAGCATCGAAGAGCCGTTTATACGCGCTTCGGTCATCACCAATACCGCTTATATCGGACCCATTATGACGCTTTGCCTCGGCAAACGGGGGGTGCTTATCAAACAGGAGTATGTTTCGGGCGACCGGATGGAAATTATTTACGATTTACCGTTGGGCGAGATTGTGATTGACTTCTACGACAAGTTGAAGAGTATTTCAAAAGGATATGCCTCGTTCGATTACCACATTCATGATTACCGGCCGTCGAAGTTGGTAAAACTCGATATTCTGTTGAACGGCGAACAGGTGGACGCGCTTTCCACGCTTACCCATTTCGACAACGCGCAGAGCTTCGGCCGGCGTATGTGTGAGAAACTAAAGGATTTGATTCCGCGCCA
>JAIRSV010000148.1 GCA_031255275.1 Proteiniphilum sp. | reverse complement strand
GGCGTTCCCCGAGCTGGTTGTTTTTGGCGCATTGGTTATGTAAATCATGTAAATCACGTAAATCAGAAGAATCACAGTGCAGACAATTAACAAAGAAATCGCTTAATAAAGAAATCGCTCGTCGGGGCGGGTGCTCCCGCCCCTTGCCGCTCCGGCGCTCCCCGAGCTGGTTTTCTCCGCTTCTCGACTTCTTTAAAAACATTTTCGACTGTCCACTGTCAACTTGCCATTAATGAAGCTTCATCACATTATCGTTCTCAACTTCTTCTCTTCTCACTGGTTCGTTAGCTCATTTTTTTATACATTTGCACGCTATGCTGATAAAATTGTATAATGAGAATCCCAATCCGCGGGAAATTGAAAAAATAGTTGCCGCGCTTCGCGATGGAGGTATCGTGATCTATCCTACTGATACTCTCTACGGCATAGGCTGCGATGCGCTGAACGTGAGGGCGGTGGAAAAAATATGCGGTCTGAAGGGAATCAATCCCCAGAAAAGCAACCTGTCGATCATCTGCAACGACTTGAGCGCCATCAGCGAATATGCCAAAGTGAGTACGCCCGTCTTTAAGCTGATGAAGCGAAACTTGCCCGGACCATTCACCTTTATCCTGCCTACCACTTCGTCGTTACCCAAAATTTACAAGAACAGAAAGACGGTGGGAATCCGCGTGCCCGACAACAATATTATCCGGGAAATCGTGGCGCAACTGAGGAATCCGGTGCTGAACACGTCGGTGAAGAACGACGGCGATGAAATGGAATATACTACCGATCCCGATCTGATCCGCGAAAAGTGGGGCGGGATTGCCGACATCGTTATCGACGGCGGTTTCGGAGGATTCGTACCCTCTACGGTGGTGGACTGCATTTCCGGCGAACCGGAAATCGTCCGGCAGGGAAAAGGGGTGTTAAATCTCTGACTTTTCGTCAACAGGACTCATCTTCTTTTCCGTTTTCGCAAACTCATCAATGCCGGCCGCCGGCAACAAATTCGGTGAATCAATCATTTATAATTATAAAAATTGTGCTTTATGAAAAATTTATACTCCTTTCTTTTCCTCACCCTTATTCTCTGTCTACATGCTGCGTGCGACAAAGAAAATCTGCAACCGGAACCGCCGGACATCTCCGTCGTCTCCCAATTCGTATATGACGGCCTGTCTGCCTACTATTACTGGAACGAAGAGATGATCGACAGAATGCCTTCCGCCGGAGATACGGATCCGGTAAAATACTTCAACAGCCTTCTCCACGGCACGGATACCGAACACGGATGGTCGTGGATCACGGATGATGTAAACGAACTTCTGGCCGGATTCTCCGGAGAATCGTTATCGTTTGGCTATGACCTGGACTTTATTCTGGGCGAGGATGGTGCCGCATACGCTCGCGTAAGGTACGTACACGCGGGTACGCCGGCCGAAAAAGCCGGCATACGGCGGCTCGACCTGATCGGAAAACTCAACGGACAAGCCATTATGACCGAACAGCGCGGCGAATATACTTACATCAGCAGTCAATCCCTCAACCTGCTCTACGGTAATAACCCCGTCACATTCTCCACTTACAGGATTTCCGGTGACCGGATCATACCCGCTCAGGAAGTTAAGGTCACGCCCGACAACAGCAGGAAAGACCCCGTTCTTTGCGACAGTGTTTACGCCATCAGCGGCAAAAAAATCGGTTATCTGTTTTATACCGATTTCGTCGACAACTTTAACGATCACCTGTATAAGGTATTCAGCCGGTTCAAACAGGAGGGCGTGACCGACCTGGTACTCGACCTGCGTTACAACAGGGGGGGAGCCGTTTCGTCGGCCATTTACCTGGCTTCCCTCATAGCGCCGGAGGCTGCCGTACGGGACAGGTCTCCGTTTGTGGTGATGGAATTCAACAATACGCTGAATACCATTTTCGACAGATGGTATAACGACGCCAAACCCGAGGATAAATACATGTATGACCGAAAAGATTACCTGGGTTCCTATGACGGCAAATATCCGGATCCGCTGGGTGCGAACCTCAATCTGAACAGGGTTTACATCATTGCGACGGACAACTCCTATTCCGCTTCGGAACTCACCATATTCTGCCTCTCCCCCTATATGGACGTCGTTCACATAGGAGGCAGGACGGGCGGAAAATATACCGCTTCGTGGACCGTTCACGCCTACGACCCGCTGAGAGACGGGAGTAACAGTGCCAGGGCCAACACGCTTTATGAGGAAGACGATCTTTCGCCTGCCGAAAGGGAGGAACTGAAGAACTGGGCGATGCAACCCATCGTGGCCGTGTATGCCGACAAAGACAGCAGGAATTTCAGCACGCCGGGCTATCTGGAGCCTGATTATCTATTGCAGGAAGGGTTTAACAATGTTGCTTACTGGACTCCCCTGGGCGATACGAAGGATGTTTTTTTGGGACAGGCGCTGTCTCTGATTTCGGGTGATAACAGTTATTTACCCGTCCCGCCGCAGTCGATGCGGCACGCTCAGGCCGCCGGGAGGGAAATAGTCAATCCCCGCAACACGTCCGTGCCGGCAGTCATGGATAATATGAAACTGACGCCGGAAGACTTCAGAAAGCTTCGGGAGTTACGGAGGAGAAACTGACGGTGTAGCGGCGGCTCACCGCGCGGCCGCTACGGGCACACATCAGTCTGCCCGTAGCGGCCGCATTTCAATCCTCTCATTGTTGATCGCCTCATACCGTATATACTGATCACGTTCCAGGATTTTTTGCAGTTCCGTATCACGTTTCCGTTTCAGTTTTCCGATACGTTTTTGCCTGCAGCACAGGAAACAGTGTTCCGCCCTGTTCACATCCAGCAGAAAATTGAGTTCCGTTTTCCGGAGCTGTTCGGCCTGCGCGTCGCTGAAGCCGGTCAGTTTCTGCAGGGATGAGACCTTTTCGTCCACGCTGCGCGTCAGGACATTCTCGATCACGGAAGGCCGCTGAGCGGTGAGACTCGTGACGGCCGATAATAAGAGGAGGGTGAGGATTAGAATATTTTTCTTCATATATAAATGATGTTTTAAGTAAGTACGACGTCCATTCTCCGGATTTGTTTAATCCACCCGGAATTTCGCGGGGATCTCGTCCATGACGGTGAACAGTTCCGCGAGAGTAACAGCCCGGAGCATGGCAATCCGGGTCGGTTTGAAGTCGGGAATGCCTTTGAACAGCGGTGTGGCGGCCAGGTGACGGCGTATGTGGAGGATACCCCGCCTTTCGCCGATTCGTTCCACGCTTTCGAGCACCTGTTTTTTCAGCACGTCCAGATAGTGACGAAACGGTTCCCGGGGAAGATATTCGCCGGTCTGCAAACAGTGTTTCACCTCTCGGAATATCCAGGGCGCGCCGATGCTTGCGCGGCCTATCATCACGGCGTCCACCCCCGTCTCCCGGAAACGCTGCCGGCAGACTTCCGCCGTATTCACATCGCCGTTGCCGATGATGGGGATACGTATGCGCGGATTGTTTTTTACCTCCCCGATCAGCGTCCAGTCGGCCTCCCCGCCATACATCTGCGCACGGGTGCGTCCGTGGATGGTCAGCGCCGCAATGCCGCAGTCCTGCAGCCGTTCGGCTAACTGTACGATGATTTTCGAATCCCCGTCCCATCCCAGGCGGGTCTTCACCGTCACCGGCTTTTTCACCGCCCTGACCACCTTTTCGGTAATATCGAGCATCATTGCGGGCGTCCGCATCATCCCCGAGCCGGCTCCCCGGCCTGCAATCTTCTTCACCGGACAGCCGAAGTTAATGTCGATCAGGTCGGGATCGGCCTCCTCGCAGATTCTGGCTGCCTCCGTCATCGCGTCGGGGCTATTTCCGTAGAGCTGTATCCCTGCGGGACGCTCTTCTTCTCTGAAAATTATTTTCCTTTTCGTCTTCCCTGCATCGCGGATCAGGGCGTCGCTCGATGCGAACTCGGTATAGACCATGTCGGCTCCGAACTGCCTGCACAGCAGTCGAAACCCGGTGTCGCTCACACCTTCCATCGGAGCAAGAAAAACGGGATTATCGGGAAATTCGATACCGGCTATTTGCATCTGTACTGTTCTTTTGGTTTCATCCTTTCGGTTTTCGGTTTTCGGGTTACCGGGTTTCCGGTTACCGGAATGCAAAGATAAGCATTAATATGCCGGAGCGGGGCAATGTCGACAGGGCAGGGTCAAAACTCCCGGTGACGTCCCTGTCATAAAAAATCCTGTCGGGGGCGGCGGCCGGCGTATCTGCCGTTTCCTTCGAAAATTCGCTGCAGAGACCGTCTGCAATACGAAAAAAATCCGTACTTTTATCGCCGGCAAGTATTCTCGCATCTTTGATATATCCCGCGTGCATCCGCAGAGATATAAAAATTGTCCGATACCTGCCACTTTTTCAATCACCCGTTTTTTTCAATCAGTTAAAGAAGTAATATAATGAGAACCGAAAATGATTCTTACAAATTGCGATGGAGAGAAATATACTCCGTCATTTTTTTGCTGCTGAGCATACACTGCGGTTTTGCCGGCGGCGGTGAAGAGCGCTGGAAGATCTGTCCGGACGGCAGTATTTCGTGGACAGCGGATGACCGTCTGCCGCATGACGACCATATCGAAATGAGCGGACAGCAGGTGTCCGTCGTTCTGCGATACGGGGTGACGGGAGACGGGGCCTTTCACTGTGAACGAAGCTTGATTTGGCCCATGCTCCGGACGATACCCAACGATACGTATGGCAGTCTGATGCGCCGGTTTGCCTGGAATGTCCCGGAGATGATCTCCGTCGACGGACAGCCGCTGCGGAACGAAAAGGTGAAGGAAATTACGCTGAAGGGGGTCATGACGGTCGAAAGTGAGTTTGCCGTCTCCGGAAAGAAGAAACTTCTGCTGACCCGTATCCTGTTTCCTTCCGTCAGACAGCCCGCTTTCTGCGAAAAGTATTCCCTGCAAAATACGGGTGAAGTGCCCGTTTCCGTCGAAATACCGGCTGTCCGTTCGGTGATTCACACGGAAAAGGCAAGAGGGGTGGAGGGAAGTTACACCCTGCTAAGCTGCCTGAACGGACAGACTTCCGTACAGTTGTCGCCCGGCGAAAGGTTGTCTTTTGACGTTCTCTTCGCCGGATATAAAGGCGATGAGCCGGAAATATCTTTTGACGTCGATCGGGAACTGAACGAACGTCGCGGGTTGATCTCACGGTTTTGGGACAGTCTTGTCTTCGAAGCGCCTGATCCGGTTATCCGGACGATGTTCGACTTTGCCAAGATACGGGGCGCCGAAAGCATTTTTCAGACAAAGGGGGGATTCCTGCACGCTCCCGGCGGAGAGGCGTATTACGCCGCTATATGGGCTAACGATCAGGCGGAGTATATCAACCCCTTCTTCCCTTTTCTGGGGTATGACGTGGGCAACGAGTCGGCGCTGAACTCGTTCAGGCACTTTGCCCGTTTCATGAATCCCGCCTATGCCCGGATTCCAAGTTCGATCATTGCCGAGGGCACCGATATTTGGGACGGCGCCGGCGACCGGGGTGATGCGGCGATGGTGGCATACGGCGCGGCGCGTTATGCCCTGTCGCGGGGCAGCCGTGCGGAGGCGGAAGAGTTATGGCCGCTTATTGAGTGGTGTCTGGAATACTGCAGGAGGAATCTGAACGGGGAGGGTGTTGTCGCTTCGGATTCGGACGAGCTGGAGAACCGGTTTCCTTCGGGTGAGGCTAATCTGTGTACCTCTTCGCTCTATTATGACGCACTGTGTTCGGCCGCTTACCTGGGTGGGGACTTGGGGAAACCGGCCGCTCGGGTAAAGGCCTTTAAAAAGGAGGCCGAAACGCTCCGCAGAAATATTGAAAAGTACTTTGGCGCTGCGGTGGAGGGTTTTGATACCTATCAATACTATCAGGGGAACGATCTGCTCCGTTCATGGATATGTATCCCGTTGACGGTCGGCATTTACGAAAGGAGGGAGGCTACCGTCCGGGCGCTGTTCTCGCCTCGCCTGTGGACGGAGAACGGTTTGCTGACGCAGGCGGGGACGGATACTTTTTGGGACAGGTCTACGCTGTATGCCCTGCGCGGCGTGTATGCAGGCGGCGAAACGGAAAAGGCGACCGAGTATCTGAAACGTTATTCCGTTCAACGCCTGCTGGGCGAACATGTGCCGTATCCCATCGAAGCCTGGCCCGAGGGAAGTCAGCGTCATCTTTCGGCCGAGAGTGGCCTGTTTTGCCGGATTATTACGGAAGGTCTGTTCGGGATTCGTCCGGCGGGCTTACACACATTCACGCTTACACCCCGTCTTCCCGAGGGGTGGGAGTATATGAATCTGCGTCATATAAAGGCTTTCGGCGGCGATTTTGATCTTGAAATATCTCGTCTCCGCAACGGTCAACTGGAAGTCGTCCTGTCGGAAAACGGGAAAGGGGTACTGAAAAAGAAAATA
>JAIRSV010000144.1 GCA_031255275.1 Proteiniphilum sp. | reverse complement strand
CACATTGAGGGCGTGTCGGATAAACAGAGTCAGCGTTAAATATTCCCCGAGCTGGTTATTTTTGGAGTCTCGCACGGTGCGGGAAGGAATTCCCTATGGGAGTTGGAGTCCCGCAAATCAAAGAAGTTAAGAAGTGGCGAAAACCAGCTCGGGGAGCGCCCGAGTGGCAAGGGGCGGGAGCACCCGCCCCGACGAACGAAAAAGTTAATGTGATGATGAAAAGTATTATAACTACGCGCTGTCGCGCTCCGAAATCGCTCGTCGGGGCGGGTGCTCCCGCCCCTTGCCGCTCCGGCGTTCCCCGAGCTGGTTTTCTCCGCTTCTTAACTTAGAAGCCATGATACGCTTTGCTGATGTGTTGATATAATGATATAATGAATAAATGAATGTGACTTATGCAAACAAAGTTTTTATTGATACTGATTCTCTTTACTGTGGGGATTGGTTCGCTGTTTTCGCAGGAGACGGCGAGGGAGAGGATTGCTCGGCGACGGTTGCAGGCTGCAGGCCCGGACTTCCGTTCTGAACAGCGGAATCGCGACAGTGACGGGGAGATGGAAAATGTCCGGTGGTCTCGTGTCATTTACCGTTACCTGAATCTCACCGAAGAAGCCAATGCGCCCCTCCGTTACCCGGTCACTCCGGCTGACGGAAGGGTGAATCTGTTCACAATGCTCTTCCGGCTGCTGCAGGAAAACCGTATTCCGGCTTACGAGTACCTGGACGGAAGGGAAGAGTTCACCGAAGAATACCGCACAGGTTTCCGGGAACTGCTGGACAGGTTCGGGATATACTACGAAACGGTGGGCGGAGAGGTTGCCGTCAATGACGCCGATATTCCGGCCGGCGAGGTAGAAGGCTATTACGTGAAGGAAATCTATTACCTTGATACGCACAGTTCCGCCTTCAGGATAAGGCCGACTGCCATTTGCCCCCTCCTGCAGCGGCGGGACGACGATGGCACCGTCACGCGCTATCCTCTTTTCTGGGTTCCATACGACGAAGTTGCCCCTTATGCGCGACGTATGCCGGTGATGAACTCTTCACTCAACAACAGCATGAACGGCAGTATGGATGATTTTTTCCGCATGAGAAAGTACGACGGCGAGATATACAAAGCACAGAATCCGCAGCATCTGGCCATCTCGCAATACGCCACCACCCCCGAAGAGATAAAAGCGGAACAGGAGAGGATCGAGCGAGAATTGGCCGACTTCGAAAAGAATCTCTGGAAACGGGAAAATCACCCCACCGTCCCCCGGCAGCGGAAGGCTGACCGTCGCGGGAAACAGTAAAATCTCCCCGCCCCCCCCTTATATCGACCACAGCGTCAGCGGAGCGGAGAGATTCCGTGCTGTCCGAACGGTGATTATTCCTGTGACTTCAATGATCTGTGTGATGAATATGCGTTGACCGTCTATGTCCATGCAGCGCCCCCCCTGCATGGACATAAGTGTGAATTAATAATACAGCGTCTTCACCGCCCCCTTACGCGTCCGGACGATATAAACCCCCCGTTCGTGCAGAGAAATGCGCACCTCCGTAGAAGAAGCCCTGCCATAGTAGATAAGCTGACCCAGCAAATTGTAAACCCGAATACGTTCCCCCTGCAGCAAATCGCAGACAAGCAGACCACCCGGGACGGGAATCACAGTCGGTTTCTCCCGAACCGGCACCGGATCAGGATCAGGGTCAGGATCAGGGTCAGGATTGGGATCGGGGTCAGGATTGGGGTTGGGATCGGGATCCGGTTCGGGAGGCGTGTCGGAATCAACCTTCAGAAAGGCATAGGCGGCGCGGCTGTTGAGCGCACGAAGGGTTTGACCGTCATACGCTTCATTGTCCACCCAGTCGAGGCTCGAGAGCGCTTTCGGCAGACCGGCCCGTGCGGCCATGACCATCAGCAGGTGCATTTCGTAACGATAAGAGTCCCATGACGGCGGAGGCTGGAAGTTCCCGTTTTCGTCGCGGACGTAGTTGGTGTTGAAAAATTCCTTCCAGGTGCTGATGTAGTCAATATCGTCATCTGTCCGCGTGCCGACGATAGCCCGGTACATGGCAGCGTATTCCCGCGGGAAGTCCGGGCTGCTGTTGACCAGATTCAACCCCAGACGCAGAATGTGATTGCGCATGACGCTGCCGTCCGTCCTGACGGCTGCATCGGCGGGGTTGGCGGCGATGTGCTGACGGATGGCGTGATCGAGCGACCAGCCCAGGTAAGCGTACTGCCAGGGGGCAGCGGTGGCGTACCGGCCGACGGTGTCGGAACCGAAGGGGATGAAACCCAGCGGACTCGGATGGTCGGCAGAATAGGCATCCATTGCCCGCAGGTTGCTGTGCATGATGCGCGTGAAGTACGCCTTGTAACGGTGATCGTCGGGCAGATAATTGGCCGCGTCGGTGATGTTGCGGAAGTTCCATGCCCAGCCCCGCATCTGGTTACCCCAGAGGAGACCCTGTGCACCCAGGCGTCCGCCGTCGTCGGGCGACGAGCCAAGCAGGGCGTGATTGGCATAATGCAGCATCTCGTCGCTGTAGTAGCGGTCGCCGGTGACGAGGTAGGGGATGTAGGCCAGCGACGGGACGTGGGCACCTTCAGGCCGGTGGGTCACGCCCCGCAGATTGTTCCGCGGTTTATTGCCCACCCGGGCGCGCTCATCGAGCCAGTAATCCGGTTGCTCGTCCACCGTATAGATTTCCGCAGGATTGTTCCCGGTGAAATGTCCGCTCCACGAGCCGGCCACGTTGCCGTTGGCCAGCAGGTGCTCCCGCAGCGCAGGCGTCTTGTGGATGATATACTGCGCCGCCCAGTCGGGATAGGGGCCAAGTTCCGCCCGTTCGCCGGTGGCAGGCATGTACATGGTCAGCCGGCCGAAGCCCAGAAGATCGTAAAGTTCCTCCGCTTCGCCCGGAATGGCGAGCAGGGAGGGATTGGTAACGGTCGGCATGTAAGCCGGCACGGCGCCGGCGGCGACAAAGGGAGCAAAGTCCGGTTCGACGGCAGCCTCCCGAAGGTTGTTGACCGCAAACGTCCGTCGCCAGCGCGTGGCGTAGGGATGGTAGAGGACGCGCTCCCAGGAGACGTTCTGCGCCTCGCCCGAGAAGCAGACGGGATACATTTCGAACCTGTTCGACGAGCCGCGCACGCTGGCCACCTCGCCGGCCATCCATCCCGAAGTCAGGCGGATGTAATTGCCGGGAACCAGTCCGTGGTTTACGGAGGTGGCGACACGGCCGCCGTCCGAGACCGTCATCGGATTGCTTCCCGGCCGTGCCGTCGCATCGCGGTGGAGGACGTTTTGACCGTTCAGCAGCACGTCTACGGCATAGACGACGCCGTTGGCTATGGCGACGTCGCGAACGTTTTCGACCGTCACGTCCACCCGCGCCGTGCCGTCATTGTAGATCCGGATGTCCCAGATGTTGGAGAGGAACGGGTGCAGCAAGTAGCCGTTGCGGGGAATGTCTCTGACGCGGTATTCGCGCACCAGTGGGCCGTTGAGCCATACGTCCGTGCCCTGTGCGGTGACGGCGGCTGTGGCGGCGGGCACGGAGGTGTACCGTTGGCCTTCGATGGCCAGTTCGAGCCGGGCGTCGGGTACGGTGGGCGTGAACGTGCCGGCGGCCGCGGCCGAGGCGCGGATGTCATACGTCCCGACGGCGGTGATGTTGGCCGTCAGGATCGCGTAGCGGATGGAACCGTCGGGCCAGCGGTTCTTGACGTCGGTCTGCGTGACGAACGTACCGACCTTCAAACCG
>JAIRSV010000011.1 GCA_031255275.1 Proteiniphilum sp. | reverse complement strand
GTTCTCGAAGATGCGGCCGAGGCACTCGGTTCGGAATACAAAGGCCGGAAATGCGGCTCATTCGGCGATTTTGCCTGTCTGTCGTTCAACGGAAATAAAATAATCACCACTTCCGGCGGAGGCGCATTAGTCTGTTGCACTGAAGAGGAAGCCGAACATGTCAAATTTCTCGCCACACAGGCACGTGACCCGGCTCCGCACTACCAACATTCTCATATCGGCTATAATTACCGCATGAGCAATATTTGCGCGGGTATCGGCCGGGGACAGATGCTGGTGCTGGAGGATCATGCAGCACGAAGAAAAGCAATCCATGCTATTTATAAGAGAGAGTTAAACGATGCTCCCGGCATATCGGTTTTTGATAACCCTTCGGAAGATTTCAATTCGAACCACTGGCTGACTTGTATTATCGTCAATCCGGATTCAGCGGGATTCAGCCGTGAAGATATCCGCCTGAAGATGGAAGAAGAGAATATAGAGACCCGGCCGCTCTGGAAACCGATGCACCTGCAACCGGTATTTGCCGGCGCTCCTTATTACGGTGGAGACACGGCCGAAAAACTCTTCGAAAAAGGCCTTTGTCTGCCTTCCGGTTCTTCCCTTGTCGATAAGGATATTCTGCAGACTGTATCGGTTATCAGAAAAATGTACTGATGACTGTACCTTTTCAGTTATTTCTTATATCGAACTCTCCCTAAGTTTAGCGGCAGACGGCCACTTAAAATAATACGGAAAGGTTGCGAATCTTGAATATTTGTCTTAATTTTGAGGACAAATGTCTAAACAAGGTGTGTATGAATACTGTAAAACCGGGAAAAAAGAAAACGGTCAGCAAAAAGAATATTATTGATATAAGGTCGGAACGCTATAACAATAACGCTCCGGTGCAAATTCTACCGGAACCTTTTTTGAAGGATAGAATGAAAATCGTAAAGGAGATCCGAAAAGGTATATCCTATACCTTTTTCAATGAGATTCAAGGCAAGTCTCCTTTCACGGAAAGCGAATGGGCGGAACTTTTAAATATTTCCACCAAGTCTCTGCAACGTTATAAAGGTTCGGATAATTACCGCTTTAAACCGCTTCAATCCGAGAGGATTATCGCTATGACCGAGGTTATGACCGCGGGACTGGATCTGTTCGGGAATGCCGACAGACTGAAGGAGTGGCTGAATACACCGAATTTTGCCCTGGGAAACTTGAAGCCGATGGACTTGCTTACCGATTCGTACGGGAAAGAGTTGGTGATGGAGGAGTTGACCAGGTTGAATTACGGCATCTTCGTATAAGAAAATGGAAGTGTTCAGACTTTCGAGAGCGGTGTACGCCCATACGCTCTCGGGTAAGGGGGCGGCCATCAGAGGCGCCAGATGGAACTCAAAGGGGATAGAGCTGATCTACACGGCCTGCAACCGCTCGCTGGCAATGGCCGAAGTGGCCGTACACTTTACGCTGGCCACCTTACCCGGCGATTACAGGATGATTACCGTTTATGTTCCGGAGGATATTGCGATGAAAGAAATTCCGGAGACTGACTTACCCGATGAATGGAACATCTTCCCCCACCCTCTTTGCACACAGCAGTATGGTAATGACTTTGTGTCGGAGAATAAATTTTGCCTGCTGAAAATACCTTCGGCCGTAACCAAAGGGGATTATAACATTCTCATCAATCCCTCTCACGGAGATTTCAGCCGGATAAAAATTCTCGAGTCCGTGGATTTTCCGTTTGACAGGCGTATTTTTAAACCGGGGTGATACTTCAAAAAAAGAAAAACAGACTGCGTCCGTTATGACAAAAGAAAAGCTCACCGGCTTCATTTCCACCGAATATCCGGTGCCGATTTGCCGGTGAGCTTCATATTATTACCCTTATTTCCTTATAATACCTTCCCTCTCTATATTATCTTCCCTCACTTCTTCCACAATTTTTCCATCTCTTCCAGTGACCGGCCTTTGGTCTCGGGCACCATCTTCCATACGAACAGTGCTGAAATGATGGCCATCAGACCATAAAATCCGTAGGTCATGCCGCTGCTGAATTCCATCATCGCCGGATAGGTGGACGATATCAGGTAGTTGGCGAACCACTGAAAGGCTACGGCTATCGCTACGGCTTGACCCCGTATCCTGTTCGGGAAAATTTCCGATATAAGTACCCAGCAGATCGGCCCCCACGACATCATGAACGAGGCGGTGTATATGATTATAAATATCAGCGTGGCGATACTTATCACGTTGCTGAACGCCAGCGCCGATATGGCAAACATTCCGATTGCCATCCCTATCGAACCGGTTATGAGTAGGGGTTTCCGTCCCCACCGGTCAACCGTGAGAATGGCGACGACGGTGAATAGGACGTTGACAAATCCCATCACGATGGTCTGCAGCATGGAGGCGTCTTTGGCGGCTCCCATGCTCTCGAAGATGCGCGGAGCGTAATAGAGGGCTACGTTGATCCCTACGAACTGCTGAAATACCGACAGCAGAATCCCGATGATGATGACTGTCTTTCCGAATGAGCGGAGCTTTGCGCGTCCGGCCGTCCGGCTGACGGATTCTTTGATCTCCCGGTAGACTGTCTGTGCGGCGGCGGGTTCTACATTGATCCTTTTCAGCACCGACAGGGCTTTTTCTCCGCGATCCGACAGGAGAAGGAAACGGGGCGTTTCGGGTACGGAAAGCAGCAGCAGGCCGAATATTGCGGCGGGTATTGCTTCGGAGGCGAACATATATCGCCATCCGGTGGCGTTTATCCACTCTGTGGTTTCGCCGCGGGCTATGCCCCAGTTCACGAAGTAGACTGCGAGCATCCCGAAGATGATGGCAAACTGATTGAATGATACCAGTCGGCCGCGCATGTCGGCCGGCGCCATCTCGCTGATGTACATGGGGGAGACTGCCGAGGCGAGGCCGACGCCGATACCGCCCAGCACGCGATAGAGGTTGAACATCAGCAGCAGCCCGATGGAGGGTTCGCCGCCGGGAAAGAAAAACACTTCGGGATAACCCGATCCCAGTGCGGATATGAGGAAGAGTCCGGAGGCAAAGAGCAGTGTCTTTTTGCGTCCCAGGCGGTTTGAGAAGAATCCTGACAGAATTCCTCCTATTATACAGCCGATGAGGGCACTTGATACGGTGGCTCCGTGTACCAGGGAATTTAATCCCAGCGGCTTGACGAGGACGGCTTCGATGGATTTTTCGGCGCCTGATATGACTGCCGTGTCATAGCCGAAGAGCAGGCCGCCCAGGGTGGCTACCATCGTGATACCGAACAGGTAAGGTGTATTATACTGTTTTGTCATGTTGCAAAGAAATGGGGCTGTGAGAGGGAGGGGCGTCGGGCTTGCGCCCGGACGTACCTCCCTGCGTCATAGCCGGTTCAAGATTCAGACATACATATTTACGATTGCTTCATACAGTTCCTGCCTGCCGCTGATCTGTTCGGGTTCGCAGCCGCGGGTGAGGGCGCAGTCACGCAGGTCTTCCAGGGAGAGTTTCCCTTCCTCAAACTCTTTCCCCTGACCGCTGTCGAAGGAGGCATACCGCTCTTTCCGCATTGTGGCAAGGGGTGATTCTCTGAGGATTGCTGCGGCCGATTCGAGGGCGTGTGCAAAGGCGTCCATGCCGGCGATGTGTGCGATGAAGATGTCTTCGAGGTCGGTGGAGTTCCGGCGGGTCTTGGCGTCGAAATTCGTTCCGCCTCCCTGCAGTCCGCCGTTGCGCAGGATGACGAGCAGGGCTTGCGTCAGTTCGTATGTGTCGACGGGAAACTGGTCGGTATCCCATCCGTTCTGACTGTCGCCTCTGTTGGCGTCGATGGAGCCTAACATGCCGGCGTCTGCCGCGCACTGCAGTTCGTGTTCGAAGGTGTGACCCGCCAGTGTGGCATGGTTTACTTCGATGTTCAGTTTGAAGTCCCGGTCGAGGTGGTGGGCGCGGAGGAATCCGATGACGGTTTCGGCGTCATAGTCATACTGGTGTTTGGTGGGTTCCATCGGCTTCGGCTCGATGAGGAAGGTGCCTGTGAAGCCTTTGGCTCTGGCGTAGTCGCGTGCCTTGCCGAGCATGATGGCCAGGTGTTCTTTTTCCCGCTTCATATCGGTGTTGAGCAGGCTCATGTATCCTTCGCGGCCGCCCCAGAAGACGTAGTTTTCGCCGCCCAGCGCGATGGTGGCGTCGAGGGCGTTTTTGATCTGGGCGCCGGCCCGGGCTACGCAGTGGAAGTCGGGGTTGGTTGCCGCGCCGTTCATGTAGCGTCTGTGGCCGAACAGGTTGGCCGTCCCCCACAGGAGGCGGATACCGGTTTCGTCCATTTTCCGCCGGATGTAGGGGATGATGGCTTTCAGGCCGGCTTCATATTCTTCGAGGGTGTCGCCTTCGTCGATCAGGTCGGTGTCGTGAAAGCAGAAGTATTCGATGCCTGTCTTCCGCATGAATTCAAAGGCGGCGTCGGCTTTGTGCATGGCTCTCTGCAGGGGGCTGTCGCCGCTGTTCCACGCGAAGTCTTTGGTCTTGACGCCGAAGGGGTCGCTCGATTCGGCGCAGAGTGTGTGCCAGTAGGCCATCGAGAATTTGAACCAGTCTTTCATTTTGCGTCCGAGGACTACTTTTTCGGCGTCGTAGTAACGAAATGCCAGTGGATTGCGGCTCTCTTTGCCTTCGAATTCGATTTTCCCCGTGCCGGGAAAAAATTCTCTTACTCTTGCTGTTCCTGTTTCTGTTGTTTCCATAATTCGCTTACTTGTAAATTGGTTTGATTGTTCACTGTTACTGTTTATTGATTTGATTTCTGTTTTCTGTTTTTGTTTTCAGATGATGTGCGATTTCCAGCGCCGGTATGCATCTCCGTATCGTTCGGTTTTGGCGCTGTCGGGTTCCACGGTCATGATCTTCTTCAGCGAGGCGAACGCTTCTGCGGGCGAGGCGTAGATGCCGGCGCCGATGCCGGCCGATTTTGCGGCGCCGGCGGCGCCGTCGGTGTCAAAGAGTTCGATGACTGCGCCGCTTGCGCAGGCAAGCGCTTCGCGGAAGAGCGGGCTGAGGTACATGTTGGCGTTTCCGGCGCGGATGACCCGGATGTCCATCCCGATCTCGCGCATGATTTCCATGCCGTAGCGGAAGGAGTAGGCGATCCCCTCCTGGGCTGCCCGCAGCAGGTCGGGGAGGGTGTGTGTGTTGAAGCTGATGCCGTGGATTGAGCTGTCGACATTCCGGTTTTCGAGTACCCGCTCGGCGCCGTTTCCGAAGGGGATGACGCTTATGCCCCGTGCGCCGGCGGGCGATTGCTGTGCGAGCCGGTTCATTGCGTCATAACCGGTCTGTCCCGACATTATGTTTTTCCTCATCCACGCGTTGAGGATGCCGGCGCCGCTGATGCAGAGCAGGACGCCCAGGCGTGTGTGGCGGGGGGTGTGGTTGACGTGGGCGAAGATGTTTACGCGTGAGCGGGGGTCATATTTCACCTCGTCGAGCACGCCGTAGACTACGCCCGAGGTGCCGGCTGTGGAGGCTATCTCGCCGGGGTTGAAGACGTTGAGCGAGGCGGCGTTGTTCGGCTGGTCACCGGCGCGGTAGCTGACCGGGGTACCGGGATGCAGTCCCAGCTGACCGGCGGCGGTGGCTGAGAGGTGTCCCTGTATGCCGAAGACGGGGGTGAGGGGTGGGAGGAGTTGCCTGTCGAATCCGAAGTGGTTGAGGATGTCTTGCGAGAGGGTGTTTTCTCTGAAGTCCCAGAAGATGCCTTCGGAGAGTCCCTCTACGGTGACGGAGATTTCGTCCGTGAGCTTCATGGCGATATAGTCACCGGGAAGCATGATTTTGTAGACTTGTGCATACGTGTCCGGTTCGTTCTCCTTCACCCACGCGAGCTTGGCGGCGGTGAAGCTGCCGGGTGAATTGAGCAGGCGGGACAGGGCTCTCTCCTCCCCTATTGCGCGAAAGGCGTTTTCGCCATAAGGGACGGCGCGGCTGTCGCACCAGATGATGGCCGGGCGCAGTACCCGGTGATTCCGGTCGATCAACACCAGTCCGTGCATCTGCCATGAGATGCCGATGGCTTTGATGTCGCGCGGGTCGACGCCTGACTGTCTGAGTACGGAGGTGCTGGCGTGCCGGAGGCTGTCCCACCACATGGCGGGCTCCTGTTCGGCCCATCCCGGCCGGGGGGCGTGTATGGGCATTTCTGTTTCGGGGTGGAAGCCGGAGGCGACGGTTTTTCCGGTCTCGATTTCCACCAGGGCGGCCTTTATCGAAGAGCTGCCTATGTCATATCCTAATACGTACATATCGTGAATTGTTAGTGAGTGAATTGATTTATTAATCGGTTTGTCTGTCAATTATCTGTTTTACCTCCTGGCTTATCTGCTGTTTTACCTTTTTTCTCTTTGACTGTCCGTACGGCGTTGCGCCCTGCCGCTGACATTTTCGTATTTGAGCTTCAAAGGTTCCCGTGTTTGCACATCGAACATTCCCGGGACGTGTCCCAAAGGCTCCGGGACATGGCCCAAAGGTTTCGGGACATGGCCCAAAGGCTCCGGGACATGGCCCAAAGGCTCCGGGACATGGCCCAAAGGTTTCGGGACAGGGCCCAAAGGCTCCGGGACATGGCCCAATGGGTCCGGGAGGTGGCCCTGTGGGGGC
>JAIRSV010000168.1 GCA_031255275.1 Proteiniphilum sp. | reverse complement strand
GTCATCCGATAGAGTTATATTTTCCGGATAATATTCCCAGGGGGTAAAAAACTCGTCCACGCCGCCCTCTTCCGGTATGTAACAGGTGCGACAGCGGAATACGGTGGATCTGAAATCCTCGAGCAGGAGTGTTGTCTCCGAAGAATCTGCCGCAGCGGTATGGATTTCGCCATCCTGCTTCCATTCAAATTCGCTGCGGATAAGCCTTTGATCCCTGTTAACCTCATACGTTATTTTGGCGCCTTCCTCCACTATCTTTTTCTCGAAGATGCGGTTGGGCATGTATGATTCCCATATATTGCCGTAGACCGTGGCGCTTATGGCTACGGGGATGGAGGAGTTGCCCGCTTTGTCGAGGATGGCTATCTCGAAGATATAGGATGCTTCGTCGAGATTCTCGATATAAAAATCCGTCTCCGCCGACGGGTCGAATTCCGCCGTATAGTGTTCCCTTCTGTTCGACCAGTATATCTCGATTTGGGAACCCCGCGGATCGCTCTGTCTGGGGATGATGAAGTGGACGCGATTGCGTTCGCCGATCGCTTTCACCTCCGACTCCTTCAGCTTGGCGAGATACGTGACAGGCCCGTCTGCCGTGAAATCACTGTATTTGTAATCCATCGGCGTACAGAAGCAGAGCAGGAGGGGGAGCAGTATAATGATATAAATATTTCGTTTCATTACTGTACTTGTAATTATTTTGTTAGACATCATTGATCCGAATCCGAGCCGAAAAAGCTGATTTCGTCAATCATCACGGCCGAAGCTGCTGCGGTTGTGAAACACTTGATGGTCTGCACACGCACGTAGCGTATACCCTTGTTGATCGCGTTGAGCGTCAGTTCATGCCCCTTTTCTATGAGGGCGTCGTCTTCGGCCGAACGGTCACCCGTGCCGGGATAAGGGTCAAACGAACCGTCGGCCCTGGAGATGGACAGTAATCCCAGGTCGATCCAGGCGCTCGCGTCATAAATATCATCGACCAGTTGACCGGGGTCAGGGCCGCTATACGTCGCCCCGTAGAGGCGGACTATTTGCGGGTGCCCTCCGCGGAACAGATTACTGTTGTCCTTCCGCGGCCACAGTATAAAGCGGCTCAGGTTATACTCACCGCCGAGGTCGAGGGTGAAGTGCTGCGGCAGCGGCGCCAGCGGCTTGGTATGGTAGCACTCCTGAGAATTGCCCCACTTATTGTCGTACAGGCGTTCAAACTGTACATTGGAACCGCTCCACGAGTGCATCTTGTGCCCCCAGAAGTTGGAGGGCAGCACCTGCCCCGTCTGGTCCGGAACGGAAGAACCGTCTCCCCCGATATTGCACAAAGCTATTTCCCGGAAAAGATTTTTCGGCAATTCCTTTTCGAACCAGGGGATGCAGACGGTATCCTTCGGCGGCGACCAGTGTCCCCAGCGGTCGCGTACCTGCACGCGGAAGTACTGCGCAGTGTCCGGCGCGTGACCGCGGTTGAAGTACTCTATGTTGGGGTTGAGCGAGTAGTCGGTACCCATTTCTATCCATTCGTTGCCGACGGTGTCTTTCTTGAACGTGCGGAAGGCGAGCTTGGCCGCCGTTTCGTTCTCCGTGACGACGCGTACGCCCATAAAGGTGGGCAGGATCTGCAAGCTGTCGTATGCCACCAGATAGGGTGGGCGCCCGGGATTGACCTCCACTTCCACCGGTTCGGAACAGGCCTCGCCGGCGCTTACGGAATAGAGTTTTACAACGTACGTTCCCTCTTTCCCGAAACCGTCCACCAGTATCGAGTCGGTATAAAACGACACCGCCCTCACATATTCGATGTCATCGTCGGTAGTCCACACCGCCCTCACATACAGCAGGTTTTTGTCATCGGGACGGTCATAATAAATAACGGATGCGCCGCTGATGTCATTCACCTCTCTGAGCGTCACCTTCAGTGGCGTTTCGGTACTCCCTTTCGGGCCGTTCACCATGTCGTCGCCGCAGGCGTGACAGAGGATAAACAGGATGATAATGATGAGATAATTCCGTTTCATTGTATAAAGTTTTGAATTGTTACCAGCCATAGTTTTGAAGTGTATTTTTATTTCTCAGGATCTCCTCGTCAGAGATGGGCCAGAAGTAATCCTTGGGCGTGAAGTTGCGGGTATATATCCACGTCTCCCTGTAATATTCCGCCGCGGTTGTCCCCGCCGGATTCCATCCCGTGATGGGTTTGTTATACTCCGTCATCGCCATTTTCCAGCGGCGCAGATCCCAGAAGCGGTGTCCTTCAAAGACAAATTCGATCAGCGTCTCCTGCCGGATAATATCCTTGAGTCCCGCCTGCTGCGTATGCTTCGTGGAATTGGTCGAATAGTTAGACCACGATTCGGCCACCCCCTTCAGTCCGGCCCTCGCCCTCACAATATCGATATAGCGGATGGCCTCACTCCTTGCTTCCGGCGTATTATACGCCTCGTTGAGCGCCTCGGCATACATCAGATAAAGGTCGGGCAGACGGAAAACGGGAAAGGGATAGCGGGTATACGTTACTGTGCTCGAACCGGAGCAAACGGTCAGCCAGTGCAAAACCTTTTTGGGCCACAGGCCGGTGACGTTCCACGAGTGGGTGATCGAGTTCTGCGTATATTCCCCCGAACGTGCATGGGGAGCCTGCGCTGTCAGATCATCGCTATGATTTCCCTGTCCGAACCATATCCCCCGGTCAAAGCCGATGCTGGCGTAGAGACGGGGTTCGCGGTCAAAGAACATGCCGGCAGTCTCCTCGCCCAGTTGCAGATAGTGTGCCTGATCCTCTCCTGCCACCCTCGGCGTAAAGCGGCCGTTGTAGTCCCAGAATTTGTCTTCGTTGATGGGCACCCCGTTCTTGGTATAGAACTGGGTGGTAATCTTCAGCGGTACGGCAAAATTATTCCTCTGGGTCGTTTGCGAGTTCGCCTGGGTTGCGTTGAAGTCGCGCGGATACGCCTCAAGCTGGTATGCCTGGGGCCAGCTCCGCGAATCGGCCCATATCACCTCATCGTTCCACCGTTCCACGAGCGATCCCCTGATGCTCAGCTTGAGGCGGGTTTCATCGGAGAGATTACCGAACTGCGTCCCCGTATACGTGTATAAGTGATCTTTTCCGATATCGTCAAAAAAGTCAATGGCCTCCCTGCACGCTTCCGCGGCACGTACCCATAACGCCCTTTTCTCCTCCTCCTTTTTGTCCGGATTGAAGATCTCAATCCCCCGGCGATCCGCCAGTCCCGCATAATCGGTATTCCCGTTATACAGCGGGCTGGCAAAAGTCACCAGCATCTTCGCCTTCATCGTCATCGCCACCCCCCTGGTGATGCGTCCCAGTTCGGTAGCCTGGTCATGCACGTCGATCATCAGGTGATTCCGGTTGATAACCGCCTCTATCTTTTCCACGCAATACTCCACGCACTCCTCCATCGTGTTGCGGAAGACGTGAGTCGCCTCGGTATCATCCTGCACGTTCAGGTTCACATCCTTGATGGGGATGGGGCCATACATGCGGATCAGATAGAAGTGCAGCCACACTTTGATGGTCTCCACCTCGGCAATCCAGCGGTTGCGTTCATCATCCGTCAAATCGGGCACCCGCCCTATATTAGCCAGAAAGATATTGCAGTCGCTGATCCCCCTGAAGAGATTGCGTCCCCCGTTTATCCCCCTCCAGAAATCGAAATAGGGACTGTTTGTGCGCTGACCTGCCAGCGCAAGGCTTTTGGCGTTGTTCGCCCCCGAGTACTGACCGGAAACCCATATCTCGTCACCGCCCAGCAAAGCCGGGTCATCGTTATACGACCCGCTGGTGGGCAGATAAGAGTAACACATGAAGAAAAACTTCTCAGCCTGCGAACGCATGGAAAAAGCATTGTCTTCGATCGTAGCGATCATGTCCGGCACAATGTCGAGATAGTCGTTACATGCCGGGACAAGATACAGAAACAGCACAATAATGATAAGTTTTATTCTTTTCATCGTGATGATATTATTTAAAATGAGACATATATACCTGCATTAAACGTGCGCTGGATGGGGTATCCCAGTCCCTTTCCGGCCATTTCCACGTCCCACAGTTTGAATTTGCTGATGGAAAATAAGTTCGAACTCGTCACATACAGGCGCAGACTGCTCATACGAGCCTTCCGTACCAGCTTTTCGGGGAAAGTATACCCCACCTCCACCGATTTCAGGCGGAGAAAAGAACCGTCACGCATAAACCACGTATTCCGGTTATTATTGTGAGAGACCTGGTTCAGCGTCGTAGCCAGCCGCGGCCACATGGCATACGGATCACGGTTACCCTCGCTCCAGTAGCTGTCGGCGATAAACCGCATCAGTGCATTGTTCCCTTCGGGACTTCCCGGCGTATCCTCATTTCCGGTCGTGTTGAAGAACGGAGATACGGTATTATAGTCGATCCAGAAAGAACGGCGGTGTACCCCGTTGAAGAAGAAGGAAAAGTCCCATGATTTGAAACCGATGGATGTGCCGAATCCGTACTGTATTTCGGGAGTAGTGGGATAGCCGATAGGCGCCATGTCACGGTCGTTGATCACGCCGTCGCCATTCAGGTCGCGGAATTTGATGTCGCCCGGCATTACGTACGAACTGCCAAACTGCTGCGGAGAATTGGCCACATCCGCTTCGTCAATAAAGAGTCTTTCGGCGATGTATCCGTATTGCTGGGTAGTAGAATTACCTATGCGCAGTTTCCACCACTCCGTGTCATAATCATAATCCTCATAGCGGGTAAACTTGCTGACGGCATAGGTGAAGTTTATCCTCGACTGTGCCCAGAAAGAGTTCCTTCCGCTGTAACTGTGGGTAATGGCCAAGTCCGTCCCCTTGCCGCTGGCCCTTCCCAGATTGGCATTCGGATTCACCCACAGCCCCATGGAATAGGGAATGGTACGGCGTTCCTGAAGAATATTCGTACGATTCTCCATAAAATACTCCCAGATAAGATTGAAATCTTTCAGCAGCGTCAATTCCAGCGCCAGGTTCGTCTTGTATGACACCTCCCAGGTAATATCCGGGTCGGCATACCTTCTGATGGTCATGCCGGGACGCGAATAACCGTTCTGTTCATATCCGAAAGAGTATCCCGATCCACCCGAAAGACTCACATCCGACAGGTAAAGGAATCGCTGGTCACTGATATTATCGTTCCCCGCCATCCCGTAAGAACCCCTCAGCTTCAACTGAGAGAAAGTCCTGCTCAGCGGCTCGAAAAAGTCCTCATTCGAGATCATCCATCCGCCGCTGACGGAAGGAAAGAAACCCCAGCGATGCTCCCTGGAAAAACGCTCCGAACCGTTATACCCGAAGTTCCCCTCCAGAAAATACCTGCTCCGGTAAGCATACGAAAGTCTTCCGGCCAGTCCGACATTCCTGTAGGGCAGCGATCCCAGTACCGTAAAGACATCATCATCCGTAGCCGGAATAGTTTTGTTACGCATGGTAAACACCAGTTGCGCGCTGACGTCATGTTTGTCGTCAATATTCTGACTGTAAATCGCCGACGATTCGAAATAGGTACTGTTGACAACCGACGGTATCGAAACGAAAGATTCGAGACTTTCTCCGCTGGCGTCGGGATTGATGATCCCTGCATGATATTCCCCCGTAAGGTAATTATGGTCAAGCAGCGTGTAATAATAAGGCGAATAGGCGCGGGATATTGTGCTGAGCGACTCCCTTTTCGTGTTGAACAGCGCCCTGAGCGTTAAGCCCTTCAGCAGGAAATCCATCTTCTGATTGATCTCCAGCTGAGCGCCCATGATAGCCTTGTTATACTCCCTGTATCCGCGCACCATCCAGGCATAAGGATTCAGGTACTGACCGGACTCCGCATTACCGAACATCGTATGAGTAATATATTTATGATCTTCGTCAGGCGGATAATAGGCCGGGAACAGCACCGGATTACTTTTCATGATGAGTCCGTACATCGACGATCCGCCGACCAGCGGCCCGTTATAATCCTCAAACGTTCCGTCGAGACTCACCTTCAGTTCGGTAGTTTTTGTCAGATCGACATTCACGTTCGAGCGCAGCGTGTAAACGTCCAGGCTGATATTATTATTGAAATTATTCCTGGGATCCACTTTCAGAATACCGTCATCCTTCGTGTACGCCGCCGCCACAAAGTAGCGGGCAACGTTGGTACCCCCTCTGAGATTCACATTTATACGCCGACTCATGGCATAATCCTTCAATAATTCGCTCCGCCAGTCGGTAGCGGGATACAGCAGAGGATACAAACCCCGTTCCGTATTATCGATCTTCTCGTCCGAATAGAGAAGCGGCGCCTTAGGATCGCGTGTAATGATAGCCTCATTGTGCATTCTCATATAAGTAACGGGATCGGCCAGATCAATTTTCCGGGTCGGTTGCGAGATCGTATTCTCAATTCTGACATTGAGCTGCGTTTTCCCCGCTCGGCCCTCCTTGGTTTTGATAAGAATCACCCCGTTTGCGCCCCTGGCACCGTATAGAGCCGTAGCAGCCGCATCCTTCATGATCGAAAAGCTTTCGATATCATCAGGCTGTATGCGCGCCAGCTCCGTCTTCGTAATTTCGATATTATCCACCAGAATAAGCGGATCAACGTTGTAGCCGAAAGTAGTAACACCTCGGATAAAAAATTCGGCATTATCCGCACCCGGTTCACCCGACGACTGATAGGAAATCATCCCCGCTATCTGTCCGGCGAAAGCCGTAGTAAGGTTACTCGTAGGCATTTTCAGGTTTTTCGGCGAGACGGTGGTAATAGAAGCAACCACACTCTCCTTCTTTTGCGTACCGAAAGCCACTACCGTCACCTCGTCCAGCATGCTGGTTTCCTCCAGCAATATCACATTGAGAACCGGTTTACCTTTGTCCACCGTAAATTCCTGTGAAACATATCCCATGAAGCTGAACCGAACGGTACTTCCCACAGGAATATTCCTCAAGGTATAATCACCGTCCATATCCGTTGCCACACCGAGGAGAGTTTCCACCACCACTACGGTAACACCGGGCATGGAATTTCCGTCGCTATCCAGTACTTTTCCTTTGACATCAACGTTTTCTCCGTTCTGACTGATCTCGATACCTTCCGATATCACATCCTTTTCAGGGATTTTCGAGAATATACCCGCAGGTAATACCCAAACAAGTGCAAACAGCACACCCCTTTGAAAATCTTTAAAAAAATCTCTTACTTTCATCTGTTTAGATTAATTAAAAAACAACTTGACTTATTTGATTATTAACGCCATTATGATAATAGCTTTTGCAAATTATGCGATTACAGCCAAATCTCTCAACTGACGATGTTTTACAGAGCAACCACAGTCCGGCTAAGAGCTTTATAATTTTATTACTTCATGCCGGCAAGCCAAAAAGCACCTGTGCCGTACACATCCCAACTGTCCGGAGAGAAATTTTTCTGTGAATCGCCTCCAACAAGGCTGCACCCGTCCCACCCACCCTTTATCGCTCAGACAATCGACCAGGCCGACCCATGTTCTTTTTACGGCAGTCAGGTATCCTTCTTTATCCGGAAATTCGTTATAGATACGCTGCAACTGTCGGTCGGCAATTTTAATCATCACCGCTTTAATGTGTCTTTTACGGAATAATGCTTTGTCTGATTTAGCTGAAAAGCCGTTTGACACAAAAATCAGCAACAATAGTAACATAGATATTCTTTTCATTATGATTGATTTTTATGAATACGCAGTGTCGGAACGTATTTGGGAATTTTCTCCGGAGTCATTTACTCTGTGATGCGATTCGCTCCGCGAGTTTCTGTCCCGGACAACCGGACAACAGTATTGTGCAAAAATGTCCTCGACGCGTGCACGTACACGTGACAGGGAAAACCCCCTGTTTCATCCTTATTCAAATAAATAATAGTTTGTGATAAATCAAAAACAGCAATACGACAATAGCCGCAAACTCAGTCGTACACCCTTGATATGGGTGGTATCGAACTCTCCGGGCGGGCGGGTATGTGTCTTCACTTGTAAGATGCAGCCGCAACGAACCGGAATCGTCCGATCTACACTGCAATGTTCTCGGGATTTTTGCGGGATTTCCGCGCTCTACTAACAACCAGAACTTCATAATTCTACAATTTAAAAATTAAACTATCGCCGATAACTGAAAAAATCCGTACTATCTGCACGAGAATTTCTTTCTGTAAGGAGAATTTTTCGTAAAAACGGTCAATCCTCTTTGTTTTAACTGAAAAAACAAAGGTATACGGTTAATTTCAAATATTCGTTGTCAAAAAAAACCTTTTTTTGTCATTTCTTCTCCTGAAATCATTGTTTTTGTTACTTATTGTTTCTCTTTTGATAAGTACAGGCAATTACGACGCACTGAAAAAAAAGTTTGTCCGGTAAATTAAATTTACCGAACAAACTTTACTTCAAATATTTATGGCACTTTACGTGATCTGTTATGAAGTCAATATTTTCATGCCAAATTGATTAAGATTTTAACATTCTTCTTCTGTTTTTACAACCATTCATCGGATTCTGTACAAGCTGCCAACCGAAAGCGTTCTCCCTTGCTGCCGGAATATTGAAAGGAAACGAATAGACGGGAAGACGTCCAATCTCAAACAGTGCGGATCACCGTATCCTTCGGGAAACGGAATTTAGGCGTGACAGAGGGCTGGTTAACATCGTCTCTGTCCCTGTAACCGATGGCGACGGCTAACAGTGTTGCGTAACCCTCCTGCTGCAAAATCCGGTCATATTCGCCGGTATCAATGCCTTCCATCGGGGTCGAATCTATCCCCATGCTTGCACAGGCGCTTAAAAAAAATCCCAGGGAAAGGTATACCTGATGCGACATCCAGGCTTTAATCCCCGCTTCGCCTTTCGGCTTCACCATCCGGCCGTAGTACGACGTGACGGCGGCGGGTAGATGTGAAAGATTTCGGCTTTCGAAATCTTTCACACTGTCGATCACGCTGAAAACAATGATATGGGTGGCATTATTCACTTTCATTTCGTTGTGGTATGACACTTTTGCCAGTTCACCTTTCGTTTTCGCGTCCGAAATAAAGGTGAATCTCCAGGGCTGGCTGTTGATGGATGAGGGACTTAACCGTAAAATGTCTTTCAACTCTTCGATCGTCTCTTCGGGGATTCTCCCCTTCGGATCATACTTCTTTGTCGTGTAACGGCTCTTTGCCAGGTCTATGAAACGCATATTCTCGGATTGTATAGTAAATATATTGTCGTGCTATTCCGACAGAAGACTGTCGATTAGGGAATTGAATTCTCGCTTGAACTCTTCATGGAAAAGACCCGTCGCCGGACCGTTGAAGCCGGTGTGTATCTTGCGGACGTTTCCTTTCCTGTCGATAAACAGCGTGGTGGGGTAACTCGTGAAATTCTCCAGTTCGGGAAGTGCGTTGGCGACGCTTTCTCTTCCGACTTCTCCGCCAAACAGGATTTCGTAATTTACGCCGTACCGGTTTTTCAGCCGGGTCAGCGCGGTTTTCGCGTAATTGAAGTCGTTCTTGCGCTCAAAGGCTATGCCTGTGATTTCGACGCCTCTGGCGCGGTTGGCATCGTACCAGGGGGCTAAAAATTCCATTTCATCCAGACAGTTGGGACACCAGCTCCCGAGGATGGAGACGACTACGACTTTTCCGCGATAGCGCTCGTCGCTTAACGATATGTTTATCCCTTCCGGATTGGGCAGACGGAAGCCTAAGGTTTGAAATCCCGGTTTCAGCCTGGTCGGCGAACCGGAATCGGTCAATTCAGCATTGTCGTTTCTCATCCCGACGATTTCCGTTATGCTGCGGGCGGTATGGAATTTTCCGCTGAATGTCGAGTCGTCGGTAAACCGGATTTCGATGAGGTACGGGCTTTGGCCGCCGAACGCGGACAGATTGACTCCCGATGTGGTGTATACGCCTTCGAGATAGCGCAGATCGCCGGAACGGGTGAGGATGGATCCGGTTACGGTGGCGCCGTCGGACTCGAATATGCCGACGTTGCGGGTGGTATCTCCCTTTTCGCTGATGAAGAGGATGTCCCATTTCCCGTCGATTCCGGTATCCGGTATCCTTTCGGCGGGGGTGAACCGTTCTCTTGTCCCGAAGGTGGCGTGAAAGGGTATTCCCGGATCGTTTTCGATGTAGTTTTTAATGAATGTTCCGTCGACAGTGCCGCCTGAAATGATCCCTTTTATGCAGGCGTCGAAGGCTGTAATGGGGATGATCAGCGTGTCGGAGCGGTAATGAATGCTGTCTAATTTCACCCGTTCTGCACCGTTCCGCAGTGTGACGGAGGCGGAATCGGTCTCGGCATGGCTTACTTCGAAAAGGAAGGGTGCTTTTTTGTTGCCGGCGACGGACAGTTCGCCCTTCCAGATTCCATTCTGCAGGGGGGGCCGTTTCTGACAGGATACGGTCAGGCAGGATATGGTCAGGCAGGATATGGTCAGGAGTGTTGCCGGCAGGTATACCGGCCATTTGATTTTTATCATGATGTTTGTTGTTTTCTGTTTTCTGTTCCGCAAAGCTACGAAACTGTTTTGAATTTTACGAATGGGTGTGCAAAAATCTTCCGTGTCAGGGTATTGATGCTTTTCCTGCCGGACGAGACGGTGAAAACGGCCGGACGGTGGAACCGCCGGCCGTTGCTGTTTATACGCCGTTTCGTCTGCCGGAGAGGGCTAAATCCTGTCGAGGGCTTGTTGCAGGTCGGCTTTGATGTCGTCGATATTTTCGATACCGACGGATATGCGGAGTAATCCGGGTTCGACGCCACTGGCTTTCTGGTCTTCGGGCGAGAGCTGTTCGTGGGTGGTGGAGGCGGGGTGGATGATGAGTGATTTGGCGTCTCCTACGTTGGCCAGGTGACTCAGCAGCTGTACGCTGTCGATCAGGCGGTCGGCGTTTTCGGGTGCGCCTTTCAGCTTGAACGTGAGTACGGCGCCGGGGCCTTTCGGGAAGTATTTTTGTGCCAGTGCGTAATATTTGCTGCTTTTCAGTCCCGGATAGTTTATATAGGCTACCTTGGGGTGCTGTTCGAGCCATTCGGCGAGTGCCTGTGTGTTCTGTACGTGGCGTTCGACGCGAAGTGAGAGGGTTTCCAGTCCCTGCACCAGGAGGAATGAGTTGAAGGGGCTGATGGTGTTCCCCCAGTCGCGCAGGCCTTCAACGCGGGCGCGGATGTTGAAGGCGATGTTTCCGAACGGGCCGTTTGTCCCGAACACGTCCCAGAAGACCAGGCCGTGATAGCTTTCGGAGGGTTGGGTGAAGGAGGGAAACTTTCCGTTCCCCCAGTTGAATTTGCCGCTGTCTGTGATGACGCCGCCGAGGGAGGTTCCGTGTCCGCCGATCCATTTGGTGGCTGATTCTACGACGATTGCCGCGCCGTGTTCGATCGGGCGGAAGAGGTAGCCTCCGGCGCCGAATGTGTTGTCGACTATCAGCGGGATGTCGTGACGGTGGGCGACTTGGGCGATGGCGTCGAAGTCGGGGATATTCAGTTCCGGGTTGCCGATGGTTTCGAGGTAGAGGGCTTTGGTGTTTTCGTCGATGGATTTTTCGAACTCACCGGGGTCGTCGCTTGGCGTGAAGCGGACGTCTATGCCCAGACGCTTGAACTGTGACTTGAACTGATTGTAGGTTCCGCCGTAGAGGTGTGACGTTGTCACGAAATTGTCGCCGGCCTGTAAGATATTGTTCAGCGCGATGAACTGTGCCGACTGACCCGAAGAGGTGGCGAGTCCGGTTACGCCGCCTTCCAGGGCGGCGACGCGTTTTTCGAAAACGTCGGTCGTGGGGTTCTGCAGACGGGTGTATATGTTGCCGAACTTGCGAAGTCCGAACAGATCGGCGCCGTCTTTTGCGTCTTCAAAGACGTATGAGGTGGTCTGATAGATGGGCAGTGCGCGTGCGTGTGTGGTTTTATCCACTTCCTGTCCTGCGTGTACCTGCAGGGTTTCAAATTTATAACTGTTCATTATGATTCTGTTTTATATGAATTTACGGTTGTGTGAGCAGGGGTTTGTTATCGGCGCATATCCTTCGGTCTGCTCTTTTGATGATATGCCGTATTTCGGTGCTTCGGAATGGCGGTGACTGTCTCGGTGCCTGTTTCCGGACGGGATAATACGGATGGCCTGAATTGTGCGGGGGTATGACTGTGTGTGTGATGTGCTGTCAGCAGCACATTCGTTTTGCCGGGTGGCGGAACGGGTTGATGCCGGTCCTGCTCGGGGGGGTGTTGGATGGATTGTGAGTTGTTGTCATTATTCTTTTTTTTGCCTTGTTTGACGGTACAAAGATAGGGGGGAATGTCCGGTATGGCAATACCATAAATATAGTATTTTTCTGTTGGACGGTTACGGGCCTGCTGCCGCGCTCCTGCGAATATGTGTGTGGGGCGGATTCGGGAAGATCAGGGGTGCTGACATAAATAAAGAGGATGTGCCGAAACGGACACATCCTCTTTTACGCTGTTTTTATTGACTGTTACATCACACCATGCCTTCCACGTTCAGCACGAAGGCGCGAAGACCCAGATTGCCATATTCGGTGTCAAGTTCCTTGAGGTACCTGAGCAGCTGTGGCGCTTTGCTGTCTTCTATGACGGTGATGATGGCGTTGTTGACCGATGGCCAGGCGTGACTGCCGTAATGCGGTTCGCCCGTGCGGCTGCCGCGACCGTAGACCTCTTTCCAGGCGGAGAATCCGCGGATGTTGAGCTTTGAGAGATCTCTCTCTATCTGGCTGTAGTGGGCCTGGTCGAATAGGATTAAAACTGCTTTCATACTTCTGTCTGTTTGGTGAGGGTGAGGGTTTGACTGTGTGGCGAGAGGCGTCTGAAGTGGTTTTGACGCTGACGCTTCACGCCGTTTCCTCCGAATATGGCGTAGAGGATGGGGATGAGGATGAGGGTGACGATCGTGGAGAACGTCATCCCGCCGATGATGGCGATGCCGAGCGACTGCCACATTTCGGATCCCTGTCCGGTGCCTGTGGCCAGGGGTATCATGCCGAGTATGGAGGTGAGGGTGGTCATCAGCACGGGACGCAGTCTTGACTTTCCGCCGTGTACCACGGCTGTGATGATGGACATGCCGCGTTCGCGGTTGAGGTTGATATAGTCGACGAGCACAATCCCGTTTTTCACGACCATGCCTACGAGCATGACGAGTCCGATGAGTCCCATAATGCCGAGCGGCTCGCCGGTGACTGCCAGAAAGAGCAGTGAGCCGATGAAGGCGAACGGTATGGAGAGGAGGATGATGAAGGGATATGTGAGTGACTCGAACTGCGAGGCCATGACGATGTAGACCAGGAGGATGACGATGAGGATGAGCATCTTCAGTTCAGAGAATGCTTCCTGCTGGTCTTCGAGCGAGCCGCCGATTTCGATCTGTACGCCGGTCGGGATGTCGAGCGAGGAGATGACGCTGCTCACGTCAGCCGCCACGTCGCTCAGGGCGCGGTTGTGGAGGGAGCCGCTGACGGTGACGGTACGCTGCCGGTCTTTACGGCTGATTTCGGGCAGCGAAGCGTTTTCGGTCACCTTCCCGAAGTCACGCACGCGCACGCCGACACCGGCGGGATTGTATATCAGTATGTTTTCGACGTCTTCGACGGACTGACGGGCACCTTCGTCATAACGTACGCGGATGTCATACTCTTCGCCCTCTTCGCGGAAGTTCGTCGTCACCATGCCGTTTATCCGGTTGCGGACGGCGCCGGCTGCCTCACCCATACTCAGACCGTTGAGCGAGAGCTTCTCGCGGTCAAACGCGATGCGGTATTCCATGCGGTAGTCTTTGCGTGAGACGGTGACGTCACGCAGTCCCCGGATGCTTTCGAGCTGCGTCTTCACCGCTGCGGCCAGACGGTCGGTCTCGGCAAAGTCATGTCCGTAAATCTCCACATCCATCGTGCTGCCGCCGCCTACCGAACCGGAGGATCCGCCGGCCTTCACGGCGAACTTGCTGATTGCGGGGATGGCGGCCAGGTCGCTGCGCAACTCGTCGGCAATGTCGTTGACGGACTTCTTCCGGAAGCGCGCCTCCTTCGTGCGGATGTTGAAGCTCATGATGTGCGGCCCGTTCTCCTGGATGGAGGCGAAGATGTTGTCTTCGTCGGCCTGCCCCACGGTGAACGAGTTGATCTCTATCTCGGGATACTTCTCCGCTATCAGCCTGTTGATCTGCTGTCCTGTGGCGCAGGCCAGCTCCATGCGCGTCCCGGTGGGCAGTTCCACCGTCATCGAGAGGGTGTTGTTGTCCGAACTTGGCATGAACTCGGTCTTGAGCGTCAGGGCCGATACCGCGGCGCCGAGGATGAATATGATGATGATGACGCCGAGCGTCAGGCCGCGCCGCTTCACCGCACCGTTCACCAGACGGGCGTAGGCGGCGTCGAGACGGTCGAGCAGCGGGAGGATGTGGCGGTTATACCAGTGGTCGAACCGGCTTGTCTTCGACTCCTTTGTCGACCGCAGCATCCTTGCGCTCATCATCGGTGTCAGCGTCAGGGCGATGGCCATCGAGAGGGTGATGATGATGGTGACCATCCAGCCGAGCTGTTTGAACATCACGCCGGCGAGTCCGCTGACCAGCGTCATGGGCAGAAAGGCGGCGACGATGGTGAGCGTGGAGGCGATGACGGAAAGTGATACCTCCTCCGTCCCGTAGATGGCTGCCTGCCGGGGACGGCTTCCGCGTTCGATGTGCGAGGTGATGTTCTCGAGCACCACAATGGCGTCGTCGACCACCATGCCGATACAGATGGAGAGGGCCGAGAGGGAGATGATGTTGATGGTGTTGCCCGTGACGTAGAGGTAGATAAACGAGCCGATGAGCGAGATGGGGATGGCGACCATGATGATGATCGTCCCCCGCCAGCGCCCGAGGAAGAGCAGCACGACAAGCCCGACGATGATGAGGGCGAGTATGATGGTTTCGAGCAGGCTGTGGATGGAGACCTTCACGTTGTCCGACGTGTCGATCACCGTCACGAGCTGAATGTCGGGCGGGAGGTTCTTCCGGAGTTCGGGAAGCTGCTGCTTCACCGCGCCGGCAATGGCCACCGTGTTAGCGCCCGTCTGCTTCTGAATCATGATGGAGGCGCTGCGCTGTCCGTTGGTGTAACTCTCCATGACGTTTGACTGTACGGTGTCACACACCACGGCCACGTCCCGCAGATAGACGGGCTGGCCACGGTTGACGCCGATAACCATGTCGTTCAGCTCGCGACTCTCGTCAATCTCACCCTGAAGGCGCAGCATATAGGTCTGCGACCCGGTGTTGATGTTTCCTGCAGGCACGTTGACGTTCTCCGCAGCAATCTTCCGGGCGATCTGTTCGAGGGGAATGTCATACGCCTCCAGCTTTTCGGGGATGACGTTCACCTGCACCTCCCGCTGCGGCGCCCCCGAGACGGAGACGGTTCCCACGCCGGGAATCCTGTTGAGCGGAGTGGCTATCTGATCGTCGAGGATCTTGTAGAGCGCATTGGCACTTTCGGTGGCCGTGGCCGAGAGGACGATCACCGGCACCATGTCGGTGCTGAACTTGAGGATGAGCGGATCACCCGTCCCGTCGGGGAGCGAACTGGAGATCAGGTCAAGCTTGTCTCTGACGTCGTTCATGATATTCATCATGTCCGAGCCCCAGTTGAATTCGAGCATGACGACCGATATTCCATCCTTCGAGGTAGAGGTCACCTGCTTGATATTCTCCGTAGAATTCAGTATATCTTCCAGAGGACGGGTGACGTTCGTCTCCACATCCTCCGCGCCGGCGCCGGGATAAGTAGTCATCACCGACACCATGTTCACGTCGATTTCGGGCAGAAGGTCTACGGGCAGCTGCCGGTAGAACATGATCCCGATAAGCACGATTCCGATAAAGATCAGCGAAGTCCCGACGGGATTCCTGACCGCGGTTTCATATATTTTCATACGTCTGTTCCGTTTTATTTTACTGTGTCACGTTGATTTCGGCACCGTCAATCAGTCCGGTATTCCCGCGGACAATGACGCGGTCACCGGCACTCAGTCCCGAGACGATTTCATACCTGTCACCGATTCGTATCCCCGGTTCCACCTTCGTATAGACGGCCCTGCCGTCCCTTTCGAGGAAGACGTAACGGTCGTTGGATCCGCTCTGCTTCAAGACGGCCAGATCGGTGACGAGCGGACGTTCGCGGGATCCGAAGCTGAGCGTGACGCGCGAAAACATCCCGGGACGGAGACGCTGATCGGCATTAGCCACCTCGATCTCCACGGGAAAGGTGCGCGAAGAGGGATTCAGCGTGGGGTGGATCAGTGAAACTTTTCCCTCGAAGACTTCACCCGCCAGCGCGTCGGCGGCGACGTCGGCAGACATACCCTCGAAGACTTTGCCGTAGTATGATTCCGAGACGTGGATGATAACCTTCACGGGATTCATCTTCTCCACCGTCAGGATCGGCATGTTAGCCACCACGTCCCCCGGATCATAGTTGCGGGCAGTCACCACGCCGCTGATGGGACTCACCAGTCCCGTATTTTCTTTGACGGTACTCAGTGCCGTTTCGGCCACGTCGAGCTGCGTCTTCAGCTGCTCCAGCTGCTGTCGCGACACGCCGCCCACGTCATAAAGTTCGCGGCAGCGCTCGTAGTCGCGCCTGAGGGTAGCCAGCTGCGTCTCCTGCTGCGAATAGCCGGAAGCGTCCATCGTCACCAGCGTCTGCCCCCGGGCGACGCGACTGCCTACGTCTGCGTGAATAGCCCGGATACGTCCGCCCGTGGCGGGGACGATGTTGTTGACGGTTTTCGCCTCCACGGTGGCCGTGAAGGAAGTTTGCTGCTCCACGGGCATCAGCTGCACCACCTCCACCGTTACGTTTCTCTTTATATTCTCCGTTTGCCGTTCGCCCGATTTGTCGCCGCACGCCGGTAGCGTGAGGAGGGCGGCCAGCGGTATAAAATGCAGAAAGTTTTTTCGTTTCATAATTTATTCCTGTTTATTTTATTGAACTCTGTTTACTGTGTCGACATCATACCCGAGCGTTTTCTCCAGATCAGCTTTGGCGGCCAGGTAGTCATAGATAGCGTTACGGTACTGCAGTTCGCTGCCGGTCACGGAGAGCGCCGCCGTGTTGAGGTCTACGATGGTACCCGCACCGGTCTCATAGCGCTTCTGCGTGATTTCGTATCCCTTCTTCGCCTGTTGCACCGACGACGCAGCAGCTACAACCTGTTCGATGCTTTTGTTGATAAGCTCCGTGCTGTTCCTTACGGAGAGCTGCAGATTCCGCATCAGGTCGCGGCGCTGCTCCTGCAGCTGGAGGAGCCGGATGCCCGACTGTTTGATGTCGTGATAGCGCTGTCCTCCGCTGAAGATGGGGACGGAGAGCGTCACACCCGCCACCGAATAGGGATCCCAGCGATAGTGTCCTATCCTGAAGTGGTTATTCTGGCTTATGAGTGAGTAGCTGAAGGAGGAGGTGAGCGAGGGCAGATTGCGGAGTTTGCTGATTTTGTGTGCATTTTCCGCCTGCAGCGTTTGCAGGTCAAACTGCTTCAGGTCACTGTTAGCCCACAGCGCGTCGTCGCCGGGGACGATGGTTTCAAACATGCCGGCTTCGTAATCGGAAAGCGATCCGGCGATTTCCACCGGCGTATCGGAGTCGATCCCCATGAGCATTTTGAGCTGAAGTTCGGCGATCTTCACCATACTTTCGGACTGCAGGATGTTGGGGATGATGCTTTTGAGGCGGACGTCGGCCGTGATGACGTCATATTCGGCTGCGACGCCCTGCGTAAACTTGTTCCGGATATTCACCAGATTCAGCGAGTCAGTCGTATAAGTCTCCCGGAAGAGGTCATAACTGTCCTTTGCCAGCAGGACGCTGTAAAAGGCCTTTTTCACCTGATGCGTCAGGTCGATTTTCGACGAACGAGACTGTTCCATCGCCATTTCGAGGTCGACCCTGCTCATCCGGATATTCTTCCAGAGCGAGGGGACGACCAGCGGAAGATTGACATTTACGGTTCCGTTCCACAGATTCCGTCTTCCCATCCGGATGCCTTTGCCGGCGTCGGCAGAGGGCATTATTTTGCCGAGGACTTCCATCACCTTCAGCTCCTCGGGCGTGAACTTCGAGAGGTCGACGGGACTGCCCGTCATCTCCGCGTCCATATACATCGTCTGGCGCTTCAGCGTGCGCTGATACTGCCCGATCACATCAATCTGGGGGAACAGTGCGCCATAAGCGCCCTTTCGGGCATGTTCCCTTTTCCTGATCTCCATATCGGCGACCTTCACCGAAGGGTTTTCACTCAGCGCTATCCGGATGGCTGTTTCCAGATCTGCGCGCAGGATTTCGGGACGGTTTTCCTGCGCCTTCGCGACAGAGAGTCCCAGTAATCCGCACATCGCGGTCAGGATGATATTCTTTTTTGCAACTTTCATATAATCAAAAATTATTATTACCAGTTTTCATAAAAGTTCGCGCCAACGGATGATTTCAATACCGGTGTTAATCGGCGTCATCCGTTTTCGCGTTTTCGAGAGTGCAAAGTAACAGCAGATCCGTACAGGTTGTGACGGGTCTCATTCTTAAACGGCGGTTTTGATTGCCGAAATTCAAAAAAGCGATACTGAGGATATTAGCTGTTCATTCGGTGGATTATATCCCCTCCCATGTACGCCGGCGGGGAAAGAAGTAAGAATTAAGAAGTAGAGAAAACACTGCTTTTTCTTAATGGAACGGTGGTCTACACCAAAACCCAACTCGTTTTCTTACCGGCCCGTTGGTTTACCCAAACACAACACGGTTTTTCATCTCGGCCCCGTGGTTTAACCAACAACACACAGCATTTTCTTTCTCGCACCGTGCGAGACTCCAACAACACACTGCTTTTTCTTTCTCGCACCGTGCGAGACTCCAACAACACACTGCTTTTTCTTCTCGCACCGTGCGAGACTCCAAAACAACCAGCTCGGGGAGCGCCGGAGCGGCAAGGGGCGGGAGCACCCGCCCCGACGAGCGATTTCTTTATTAAGCGATTTCTTTATTAAGCGATTTCTTTATTAAGCGATTTCTTTGCTAATTGTCTGAACCGTGATTCTTTTGATTTACGTGATTCACATGATTTACATAACCAATACACTACACCAAAAACCACCAGCTCGGGGAGCGCCCGAGCTGGTTAATGTGGCTATGTGATGATAGGGTGCCGTCATTTCGACCGCAGCGTCAGCGGAGTGGAGAA
>JAIRSV010000103.1 GCA_031255275.1 Proteiniphilum sp. | reverse complement strand
GGCGCTCAATGACTTCCGGCGGTTCAGAATGACCTCCGGCGATTCACAATTTGACCGGTTTAAGCGTAATGAATTTCATGAAATCATCATGAAAATGTGTTTTTGAGAAGTAGAGAAGTTGTGAAGTGGGGAAAACCAGCTCGGGCGATCCCCGAGCTGGCTTTCTCCACCTGATTCCCTTTTCAGTATTCACTTCGAAGCCGTTTGAAGTGAATGGCACCAAAATTCGGCGCAAAGGCAGGGTTTCTTTAAAAATAAAAAGCATTGTTTTAAAAAAAAGTTTCAGGAGATAACCGCAGACATTTTTATGTCCGTTTGTTTTGCTTTCTGCGTGCGGATATTTGGAAATGGCAGTATCTTCACGTACATTTGCAGTCTATAAAAAAATAATATTCGCCATGGCTAAAAACCGAAATAATCGTAAGAAAAAGAAATCGCCGGCGCCGGCGTCGCACGTACCGGCGCTGGGACAGAGGCACAGCAAGAGTTACCTGGATGCGTGTCACTCTTCGGCACGGCGCATCATTCGCGCGGTGGGCGAGGATGATGCGTTGCTGGATGTTTTTACCAAACGGCAGAGACAGGATATTTTTCGCGTCATGATCAAGCCACCGTATGTTGCAGCCATGTCGGGGCACAAGGTGCCGAAGCTGTTTTTGCGCTACATGCAGGAGACGCTGACGAGGCATCTGAAGAATGACTGCTTTGACGAAGCGAACCACGTGACGTGGATGGAGATGCTGACGGTGGGAGAGGCGATGATGCTGACTTTTATGTCGGAGATGTATACGGTGTGTCTGCAGCCGCATCAGCTGAAAGTGTGCCACCGGCTGCTGGCTGCGCTGGAGGCGACGGATCTGTTTTCGGCCAATCAGCGCAAGGTGGTAGAGACGCTGCGGGTGACGCTTATGTCCATTTCACAGCCCAACTTCCGCGTCTACGGGCTGGCGCCTGCGCGGACGATACCGGAGTCGGGACGGCCGGTCATCCGGCGATGGATGTACGTCACGACGCACAAGTGCCGGACGCTGCGCTTCAGGTATAACGATTATGAACGGATTGCCTTTCGCCTCTTTCTGGGGCCGATCGGCGATGCGCCTGCGTTTGACGCTACGATTGCAGCGAACAGGATTTTTCCGGGCGCCGCTCCCGACCGAAAGCTGAATATTTATATCCAGTCACACGCCATTCACCGGCTCAAGGAGCGCATCGATACGCTGCACCCCTCCGTCCGCGCCGAGACGATGTATTTTTCGCTCATGTTTGTGCAGCGGGTTGTGCAGGGGGCTAACGGCCGGATGTTTATAGCCTGCATCATGCCCGAGGGCGAGGATACGAGGATTGTAGGCTATTTTGCCTTCACCATCGAGGAAGACAGGTTGCTAATCCTCACCTTTCTGCCGCTGCTCAGCCTCCGCGTACCCGAGGGGGGAGTGATGTATGAGCGGCTGCACCTTTCGCAGGAGGACGTGGCATATCTGGGTATGGACAAGCTGAGTTTCTTCTACGACGTGGATATTGAACGGATTCCTGCGCTGAAGCGAGTGCTGTTTGACGAACTTCACCTTGAATATGTACACAGGCTGTATAATTCGGTACGTCCGCCGGACGAGACTTTCAACGAAAAGAAAACGGCTTTCGTGAAGAAGTTTTTCCGCGAAATCGAAGAGGTACCCTTCGATTCCGTCGGCGACCCGGAAGTTCCGCCGGAGCCGGAAAGGATTGTCTGATCTGTGATTCCCGCGATTCATCCGGCCGGCGTGCCGGCGGCTACCGGTAGCAGGGGCGTTTCCGCTTTTTACACCGAAGAAGAAAATGACAAAAAAAAGATATTTTTTGACAACAGTTCTTTACATTAAACGCTGTAAATTTGCAGTGTGTACATTTCGCGTGAAACGAGAGGCTGATGATTTTTTATAACATAATTCTGCCTATAAAAAACTTCTTTTCCGTTCACAGCGACGTGCCGGGCAGTATCCCGGTCAGGGCTTCAAGGCCATTGCGCTTCAATGGCCGGAGATATAAATAAACAGGTATAAACATGAAAGAGAGTATGAAAAGATTAGGATTTGTGTGTTGGGCGCTGGCCGTATTAACAGGCGCCATATCATGTGCCACGAGGGACGATGATGAGATTGTCGGCATTCTGGATCGACTGACCAGTCTGGAGAAACAGGAGAGGGTGATACAGCTCGAACAGACGGTGAACGGTAACATCAGCGCTATCAGCGAACTGATAGCAGCTATACAGGGTAAGGATCTGATTCTCGGAGTGGAGGATCTTCTGTACCCGTCGCAGGGCGGGTACAGAATCATCTTTTCAAGCGGGAAGACGGTAGACATCTTCAACGGAGTGGGCGGAAAGGACGGAAAGGATGGAAAGAACGGAACGAATGGAGTTACTCCGCAGATCGGCGTCAGAATGTACGAAGGCGTTTACTACTGGACAAACGAGGCCAGCATCGACAACCCCTCCGGCTGGAACTGGCTGCTTGACAGCTCCGGCAACAGAATATCCGCCCAGGGACAGCCGGGCGAACAGGGTGAACCGGGCGAACAGGGCGAACAGGGTAAACAGGGTGAACCGGGTCAGCAGGGTACACCGGGTCAGCAGGGGCCGAAGGGAGACACGGGTACTACGCCGCTACTGCGGATAAACCGGACAAGCGGAGAGTGGGAAATATCGTACAACAACGGAGTATCCTGGGAATCGTTCAACCACGTCGCGCAGGGGCCGCAAGGCGAACAGGGCCTGCCGGGTATACCGGGTCAGCAGGGGCCACAGGGCGAAACGGGTGCGCAGGGGCCACAGGGCGAAACGGGCGCGCAGGGCGATAAGGGAGAAACGGGTGCGCAGGGCGACTCCTTCTTTCAGAAAGTCGAGGTGAAGGAGGGCTGGTACGAATTTACCCTTGCCAACAGCACAGTACTCAGAGTCCCGAAATACTCGGAGATCACCCTCATAGACATCACCGGCGTCCTCCCCGCACCGGTGGCGGGGACGCAGCCGGTTAAAAGCTTCTTCGCCGGACAGTTTGGCGGCACCGTGACGTGGGAAGACAGCGTCGGGTCGGATACATGGGCGCCCTTCACCGAATCCCGCTTCAAGCTGGGAGATACTTACAGGGCGACGGTGACGCTGACGCCCGTGCAGGGATACTTCCCCGAAGGCACTGACGACAATCCCGTGCAGGTGAAGTATGGCGAAACTACTTCCTACGGCTTCACAGGCAGCGGCAGCCTCACGGGCACCATCCCCTTCCCGGCAACGGCCGGCGAAGCAACGGTTGCAGACAGGCCGGTAACCGACCTGAACCTGACCTACCGCGTACTCCGGCCGGTGATCTGGGAAATGCCGGTAAGAGGCCCGGTCATCACCCCACAGTACACCTTTAACGCAGCATGGGACGAGGGCGAGGAAAGCAGCTCTCTTGCATCCGGCAGTGCATTTGCGACCGGCAAATATTACAGGGCCACCGTGACGCTAAAAGCGGCGGAGGGATATACCTTCAGGGACGGCAACAGTCCGGTGACATTTCCCCATACCGGAGGCACTCTCACCACCACGCCGGTGACGGATCCCGACGACTGGAACGGGAAAGAGCTTACACTTACCGTTGCCTTCCCGGTGACAGGCGCTTCCCGGCCCGCCAGCTTCTCGGGGCCGACCGAGACCAAAAGCAGCGCGATCGACCTGATCCGGGAGATGGCGGGACAAACCTCCCTGCTCCTGACGATAAGGCCGCAGACGGCTGCTGAGGAAAAGGTGAAATTTCGTAACGGAGACGACCTGTCAGAGGGACTGGTACTCCAATATGACGACACCGACGCTGCCAGCCTCACCGACCCCACAAAAACCACCAGCCCCTCCATACTGACCATCGACGGCGGCGGGCTGACGGTAAACCTCATCGGCAATCCGGCCTACGTCGGTATTCCCGACCATCGCCATCCCCTGATCACCGTAGGCAAAGGCGTAACGCTCACCCTGCTGAACATCACCTTGAAGGGACTGG
>JAIRSV010000050.1 GCA_031255275.1 Proteiniphilum sp. | reverse complement strand
GACGAGAATGTCGGCGTGTTTTCCTGCGAAGTCTGCGGCGGCCCGCACGTCGAGCGCACCGGCGTGATCGGCACGTTCAAAATCCAAAAAGAACAGTCCTCATCGCAAGGCGTTCGCCGCATCAGGGCAGTCATCGGATAGCCGGGGCCGTCACCGCGAGGTGGTTGCGAGTCCTCCGGGCAGGCGGACTCGAATTTGACAAGAGAGCTTGCTAGACATCCGGGCCAGCAATTCTCATTTCAACAAGGACCATCCGTGTAAAGTGAGCGAAACGTTGAGCGCGTTTTTACGACAGGGCGGCTGGGCGTGGCACTGGATACGTCCGTCACATACGATAGATCTTCAGCGTCCACTTTTTCGTAAGACCGTCACGATTGGCCGTTTTTGAATGGAATTACTGTTTGGCGGCGCAAAATGGTTGATGATTTTTTTGCAATGGCGTAAAATAAAGAATAAAAGGCGGAATAATATGAGAAGAAAAGATAAAGAAATTGTATCTGTTGATAAAAAACTAGAAATCATAGAAAAAAATAAAGTTTGCCGGGTCGCATTGTCTCAGAATAATTTTCCGTATATTGTACCGTTAAATTACGGATATAGTTTTGAAGATAATAAGTTGACGTTGTATTTTCATAGCGCGACAGAAGGCAAAAAAATGGATATTATTAAAGAAAATAATAATGCCTGTTTTGAAATAGATTGCGATTGTAAATTAATTGAAAATGAAAAACCATGCTCCTATGGATATGAATTTAAAAGCATTGTCGGATTTGGAAAAATAATAATTATGGAAACAACCGAAGAAAAAATAAATGGATTGAATATGTTAATGAAACATCAAACAGGAAAGGAAACGCAATATCATTTCTCAGAAGAAATATTGAAAAAAGTAATTGTATACAAACTGGAAGTCGAAGAATTTACAGGGAAACAAAAAACATAAAACCTGTCCGCGGCCACGAAGCGAGTTTGGAAGTGAGCTTTGATAGGGAGGGTATTGCTCGCATTGATATGTCGAAAAGTTCACGGCGCACGGTCTTCCGGCAAGCTGGAAATGAGGAACCGCTCTGTTGCTAAAACGCCGGTGTCGAACGGCTGAACGGGATATTGAAACAGGAGTACGGCCTCAAGGGATCCGTTCCATAACAAGGACTGGGCACTCGCGACGATTAAAGCGGCGGTGTTTTTTTACAACGCCAATGTGACAGGCGGCTTGCAAAAAACTTCAATTTGTTTTGAAATTAGTAGCATACGGTATCATCCGCAGTTATCATTCGTGAGAGGAAGAGTATGAGGCTAGCCATAGGCGATGTTCACGGACGGGATTTTTGGAAACACTACGTCAAAGAGGATTTTACGGAATTTTATTTTACGGGAGACTATTTTGACAGCTTTTACCTGCCGTTTATACAGCAATACCGTAACTTTATGGAAATCTGTGAATGGGCCAGAGCGGACCAGCGGATAAAGCTGTGTCTGGGAAACCACGATTATCACTACTTGGGAAAGATTCCCCGCCAGCAGTATTCGGGCTATCAGAGCAAATATGATTTCGAAATCTGCCGGATTCTGGAACAAAACATCGATCTTCTCAAAATTGTGCACGTTACAGAGGATGACCGCATTATTTCGCACGCCGGGGTTTCAGCGTGGTTTATGAATCAGATAAAGGCAATCGGATACAGCACTGTTGAAGATATTAATACGGCGTTTGCGGAGGATCGCGCTGTCATAACCTTTAACGGCAGCAACCCCTTCGGGGACGATATTACTCAAAGCCCGATATGGATCAGGCCGCATTCCCTGGAAAAAGAGCCTGTGACCGGATACAACCAGATTGTCGGCCATACTCCCGTGAAAGCAATCCGAACGGTATCCCTGCCGGATAAAAAACGCGGAACCGTTACTATCACCTACATTGATACCGATGATACGGAATCAATCTACAGTTTCTAACGGCATCCGGTTATAATGCAGCGCAATCCTTTGTTTGCTTTTTGAAAGTAACGCCTGCCGTCCAACGGCTGGCACTATAACAACATTCCGGTAAATCCAGTATTTTCTTAACTCATAGGTTCTGTTTGCAAAGACTGTTATCGTTTATTGCCGCAACTATGGCCAAAGTCTTCGCTGGCTACAGCCTCGAATAATTGGGGGCTTCCTGAGTTATTTGAACATCGTGGGCGTGACTTTCGCGCAAGCCAGCGGCGGTGATTCTGGCAAATTTTCGGTAACACTTCAATTCATCAATGTTTTTGCAGCCGCAGTAGCCCATGCCCTTGCGAAGCCCTGACACGAGCTGGTGCAGGAACGAACTTAGCTCACCCTTGTAAGGCACGCGCCCCTCGATACCTTCCGGCGTAGGCTCCTCGTCCTTGGCTATCTGGTAACGGTCGCCGCCGCCATCCCGTAGCGCCCCGATGCTGCCCATGCCGCGATACTCCTTGTAGATGCGTCCGTCAAATATGATTTCTTTGCCGGGCGCTTCTTTAAGTCCGGCGAACAGACTGCCGATCATCACGACGCTCGCGCCCGCCCCGATAGCCTTTGTTATGTCGCCGGAAAACTTTATGCCGCCGTCCGCTATGACGGGAATGCCGTCTTTGGCAGCCTCTTCGGCGCACTCCCAGACGGCGGTGAACTGAGGCACGCCCACGCCAGCCACAACCCGCGTCGTGCAGATAGAGCCCGGCCCCATGCCAACTTTTACCGCATCGCTTCCCGCGTCGATCAGGCGGCGCGTTCCATCTTTGGTAGCGACATTCCCGCTGATTACCGGCACGTCAAACTTCTTTTTTATCCCCTCTACCGCCCGCATGACATTTTTCGTGTCGCCGTGTGCCGTGTCCACGACGACAAAATCGACATGGGCGTT
>JAIRSV010000164.1 GCA_031255275.1 Proteiniphilum sp. | reverse complement strand
AATTCGTCTGTGAGGATCGCTTGCATTCTTTCCGGCATCCCTCTCGAATCATAAAATTCGGTATAAAGACGGGCGGGTTTAATAATGTACTCATAAATTTTATTTCCTTTTGAATCGCCCCCTGTTTTTTTACTTTGGCTACAGCCCACAGGTTGACCGGATGAAAAATAGTTTCTGTAATAGTTATACCGCTCGTGACCGGAAATAGTTTCAACAAAGTAGATATCATTCAATTTGTAGTCCCCGGCATTGGTAATATTCTCTTTCTTCCAGTTCTCAATCAGATTCTTGAAGTTATCTTTATAATCCTCAATGCGGCGGCCTGACTCATATATGGATACGGTACCCTGCGCCTGTAGGGTACCGTATCCCCCAATTACCAGACAAAAAAATAAAATAGCTCTCACTTTCATAATTTATACTGTTTTTATGTACTGTGTGACTTATCCTGGCGAAAATTTCAATACCCCCCCGGCAAAAAGAGTCCGATGTCGGTGACGGGGATATTGAAGTGGTTGCCTACATAGGGGTTGACCATCTTTCCGGCGTAGAGGTAGAAGCCGGAGGCGAAGCCGCGGTCGAACCGGGCGAAATGACCGAGACCGCCACAGTCGGTCATGGAAGAGAACATCGATACGAAGATATTGCTCAGGGAGATGGATGCGGTTCGCGCTACACGCGAACTGAGGCTCATTTCGCAGAAATGCAGTACGCCGAATCGCTCGAAGACGGACGGGTGACCGGGTAAACAGGCCTCCATAGTGGTTTCGAAGCATCCTCCCTGTGCCATCCGCACATCAATGATTATAGCGCCTTGCTTCATCTCCCTGATCAGGTCGCTGGAAATACGGTAAAAGTGGGTTTTGTTGATGTACTGCATGGCGCCGATGACCACGTCGGCCGAACGGAATACGTTTCGGAGTACGTTGGGCTGGAGCGTGGAGGTAAATACCGGACTGCCCAGTTCGTGGCGGACGGCGCGCAGTTTTGCGACGTCGTTGTCGAATACCTTTACGGTTGCCCCCATGGCCAGGGCGGCGCGGGCTGCCATTATGCCCGTTATTCCGGCGCCGATGACGACTATTTCGGCCGGCGATATGCCGGGGACTCCTCCCAGCAGAATGCCTTTTCCGCCGTGGACGTTGCTCAGCAGTTCCGCCGCCAGGGTGACGGAACAGATGCCTTCGATCTCGGACATGGATGTCACGAAGGGGGAGAGGCCGGTATCGTCATAAAAAAGCTCGCAGGCGAGTGCGTTGATCTTCTTTTCGGACATCAGCTCAAGCAGGGGACGGGAGAGCCGGTGGATATGCAGGAAGGAGAAAACGGTGGTCCGCGGACGCATCATGGCGACTTCCTCGAGCGTGGGGGGCAGTATCTTCAGGATCAGATCGGCCCGGAAAACTTCCTCGGCGCTGTCTGCTATCTCGGCGCCCGATTCGGCGTAATAGGTGTCGGTATAGTTGATGGCCTGGCCTGCTCCCGTTTCGAGCAGCACTCTGTAGCCTGCTTCGACCAGCAGCGAAACGGTTTCGGGCGTCAGCGGAACCCGTTTTTCCACTTTCCGGTCTTCCAGGGGAATACCGATCACGTGGGAGGATCTCCGCTTTTCCGCTTTTTGCAGTAATTCGCGCACGACGAACGAGGCGCTTCTGCTGGAATCGTATATCATTCTGCGTTTCTTCTTTTAATTTGTTCTTCTATTCCGCGTACGGTTAAGTGAATCTCTTTTTTCGTAGTCATACGGTCTGTATGGTAGATGATCTGCGCTTGCCTGTAATAACGTTCCCTGCGGGACAAATGTTCCGTGATGAAGGGGAGGAGCTCTTCCGCCGGCTTCCCGGTAATGAGCGGACGGACGGTTCTCGATGCCCGCAGGCGACGGACGAGGTCTTCAGGTTCGGTTTCGAGATAGATCGTGACGCCGGCGCGGTTCATCATTTCCATATTGTCGAAAAAACAGGGTGTTCCTCCGCCCGTGGAGATTACCGCGTTTTCGAATTGAGCTACCTCGCGGAGCACCCGGTTTTCTATCTTCCGGAATTCATCCTCGCCCTTTTCCGCGAAGAGGGTGGGGATGCTCTTGCGGTACTTATTCTCGATGCAGGTGTCCAGGTCGACAAAGGAGAGTGAAAGCGATTTGGCCAGCTGTTTGCCTATCGTGGTCTTGCCGGCGCCCATATAACCTGTAATAAAAATCCGTTTCATAACTGTATATCTTTTAATTTCCGGCGTCTGCGTCAGAGCAGGGGGGCGAAGAGCCGCATCACCGATTCTATAAACCGCTCGGATGCCGGCCGCCTGCGCCATTCTCTCGCGGAGATCGGTTCGGAAAAGCGCTGATCTTCGACGAATATATCACTGGCGTGCATGCCCAGTTCTTCGTCGTAAATGAATGCTTCTACTTCAAAATTCTGCTCGAAGCTGCGTGAATCGAAATTGGCCGATCCGACAAGTGTGAGCGAACCGTCGAATACCATCATCTTCGAGTGTAAAAATCCTTTGTTGTAGAGGTATACCTTCACTCCTGCCTTCAGCATGTCGCGGACGTAGGAGCAGGATGCTTTCTGTACGAGCATCATGTCTGACCGCCGGGACATCATGACTCGCACGTCGATGCCTCTGACGGCGGCGGCCTGCAGGGCGTCGGCCATAGCGTCGGGGGGAAGGAAATAGGGGGTCTGTATATAGATTGATTTCCGGGCGTCATAGATGGCTTGCATGATTCCGCGGGAGACTTCGTTTTCTTCATTCAGAGGTCCGCTGTTCACTATCTGCATGGGATATTTTCCGTAATTTCCCAGCGCGGGGAAGTAGTCGCGCGAGGTGATCAGCGTCTGTGATACGAAATACCAGTCTATCAGGAAGACGGATTGCAGTCCCTGTACTCCCTTGCCTTCTATCCGGGCATGGGTGTCGCGCCAGCATCCCCAGTCGAATCCCTTCAGGTAGCGGTCTGCGACATTCATTCCGCCGACGTAGCCTATCTGTCCGTCGATGACTACTATCTTGCGGTGCGTCCGGTAGTTGAGCCTTGAGGTGAGTACCGAAAGGGTGAGCTTCAGAAAGGGTTCGGTTTCAATTCCCGCTTTCCGGAAATCTTCGAAAAATTTCTTCTTTGCCTTCCGCGACCCGAAGCTGTCGTAGATGATCCGTATCTCCAGTCCTTCCTTCGCCTTGCGGATGAGTGCCTGCTGGAGTTTCATGCCCAGCTCGTCGTCGAGCAGCACGTAGTATTCTATGTGGATATGTTTTCCGGCTTTTTCTATGTCGGCAAGAAGGTGTTCGAATTTTTCTTTCCCGCCGGTGAACAGTTTTATGTCGTTTCCGCCCAGCAGGGGGGTGTAGTCCATGTTTTGCAGCAGCTTGATCAGATTGGCATGTCTTTCGGGGGGGGAGGCGGTATGTTCTGCCGCCGCTCTTATTCCGTCGAGCGGGCGTTTCTTCAGCTTACTGTACATCCGCCGGGAGATTACGTGCCGTCGTGTGGTGTTCCGGCCGAAGAAGGCGTACCAGATAATACCGATGAAGGGCAGGAAGAGTACGGCCAGGATCCATGCTACTGTTTTGATGGGATTCCGGTTTTCCGAGATCACGACTGCTACGATACTTACCACGGTGAGCAGGTAAAGCAGCTCGATGATCAGGAACAGGGCGCTGTTCAGATGCATTGTCATAGCCGGTATTTTCCTTCTTCAACGTCTTCCAGCATATTCAGGTATGAGTGATAGCGGCTCCGGCTGATGTGATGATTGGCTACTGCTTCCGTCACCGCGCAGCCCGGTTCGCTAAGGTGCAGGCAGTTGTTGTATTTGCAGTTTTCCGAGATTCTGAATATTTCGGGAAAATAGTGGGATACTTCGGCTTTGTCCATGTCGACAGTGCCGAAGCCTTTGATGCCGGGGGTATCGATCAGGAGGCCGCCGTTTTTCAATTCGATCATTTCGGAGAAGGTGGTGGTGTGCATCCCTTTGTGGTGATAGCCGGAGATTTCTCTCACCCGCTGCGCCCGGCTGCCGAGCAGGAGGTTGACGATGCTGGATTTCCCTACGCCCGAATGTCCTGCCAGCAGGACGGTTTTTTGTGCGGCAAGCGCTTCCAGTCGGTCTTTTCCCTCGCCCGTCACGGCCGAGGTTTTCAGGCAGCGGTAGCCGACCGTGGAGTAGAGGTGTATCAGTGCGTTTGCGTATTCATGCTCTTCGCTGTCATACAGGTCGATTTTGTTGAAGATGAGGCAGACCGGTACTGAGTATGCTTCTGCTACGGCCAGGAAGCGGTCGATAAATACGGTGGTTGTTTTGGGACGGTTTACCGTGACGCAAAGGTATGCGAGGTCGATATTGGCGGCCAGTATGTGGGTGTGTCTGGAGAGGTTGGATGCTTTGCGGACGATGCAGTTTTTCCGTTCGGCAATGTCGGTGATGAAAGCGGTTCCGTCGGGATTGGGGGTCATAAAGACCCGGTCGCCCACCACAATGGGGCTGGTGCTTCTGATCCCTTTGAGTCTCAGGTTTCCTTTTGCTATGCCGGGGATCTTGTTGCCGCTGTCATCGCGTATCAGGTAGGTGTTTCCCGTGTTCCTGACGACCAGCCCCTGCAGTCGTGTCCCTCCGCCGCTTTCATCTCCGCCTTTTGCCATCAGACGGTCAGTATCTCTTTCTCTTTTTCGACAAACATTGCATCTACTTTCCTGATATACTTGTCGTGAAGTTTCTGCAGTTCGTTTTCGCCGTCTTTTCCCGCATCTTCCGCCAGTCCTTCTTTGACGGCTTTCTTTATTCCGTCGATTCCTTCGCGGCGTGCGTTGCGGATGCTGATCTTTGCTTCTTCGGATTCATGCTTGGTGTGCTTTACCAGCTGCTTACGGCGTTCTTCCGTGAGCGGCGGTATGCCCAGGCGAATTATCTCGCCATTATTTTCGGGCGTGATGCCCACGTCCGAGTCTTGAATGGCTTTTTCCACTATCCGCAGCATCGTCCTTTCCCAGGGCTGGACGATGATGGTTTTTGCATCGGGGGTATTGACCGTTGCTACGTTCGACAGCGGCACAAGGCTGCCGTAATATTCCACGCGTATGCCGTCCAGGATGCGGACGTTGGCGCGTCCCGCACGGATGCGTGAGAATGTTTCGTCCAAAAATTCGATGGTTATTTGCATCTTTTCTTCGGCTTCTTTTCTGATCGTTGTTATCTCCATAAGTATCTTTCAATAAATTCAGTTGATTGCAAGTTTCGGGCAAAAATAGTGAAAATTTTCAATCATCCCCTTTTTTCGGCGGACGGATGGCCGGTAACGGCGCAAACATCGCCGGACTGTACATGTACGAGTGTGCCGATATTTTCACCGTCAATCACTTTTTTCAGGTTACCGCAGCAGTCCATATTGAACACGACTACAGGCAGGTTATTTTCCCGGCACAGGGTTGTGGCGGTCAGATCCATTATCTTCAATCCCCGGCTGTAGACTTCGTCGAAGGTAATTGTCCGGAATTTGACGGCGGTGGGATCCTTCTCCGGATCGGCCGTATAAACGCCGTCGACGCGGGTTCCCTTGAACATGGCGTCGGCTTCGATTTCGATTCCCCGGAGTGCGGCGGCGGTGTCGGTCGTGAAGAAGGGGTTTCCCGTGCCGCCGGCGAGAATGGCGACTTCGCCTCTTTCCAGCGATTCGACGGCTTTTTGTTTGGCGTAAAGTTCGCCTACCGGCTCCATGCGGATTGCCGTGAAAACACGGTTTTTCTGCCCGGCGAGGGTGAGCGCGGAACTCAGCGCAAGGCTGTTGATGACGGTGGCTAACATGCCCATCTGGTCGCCTTTCACCCGGTCGAATCCTTTGGTGGCGCCGCTCAGTCCGCGGAAAATATTTCCTCCGCCGATCACGATTCCTGTCTGTACGCCTGCCTGCGCTGCTTCGCGTATCTGTCCGGCGTATTCCTGCAGGCGCGTTTCATCAATTCCATACTGTTTGTTGCCCATCAGCGACTCTCCGCTGAGTTTGAGCAAAATTCGATTATACTTCATATTTTTTTTGCGTTTAATTGCTGTTGATTGCCGACTTCGGGGTTACTTTGATTCGTCGTCGACGAAATGAATCTCTTTGTATGCGTATATCCGTTCTTCGCCGGTGTCCATTATTCTCAGTACCAGGTGCCCGGAGGGCAGTACGTCTCTGATTCCGGCCATGAAGCGGCCGTTTTTGTCTTCGTACGGGTGATAGCCTTTTGCGCGGTAGAGATAGAACATGTATTCTTCTTCGATGGCGTCGATCTCTCCCTTCTGAAAGTCTCGGTAGAGGAGGAAAAATTCTTCCTGAAAAATATCGAGGAGCTGGTTCCTGTTATATTTCGAGCCGGTAATCTGCCGGAGCGAGACGGGATTGGGAAGATCGGCGGGAAACGCTTGCTGATTGATATTGATGCCTGCCCCGATCACGGATCGGATGAGGTTTTTGCCTTCCACATCGTTTTCTATCAGAATTCCCGCTATTTTTTTCTCACCCAGGTATATATCGTTGGGCCATTTGATGCGGACGCCGTCCGTGAACCGGTCGAGTGTATTCTTGACGGCCAGCGATGCTATGCGGGATATGATGAACTGGCGTTTGGCCCATACTTTCCGGGGGTGGATCAGCAGGCTGAACAGGAGATTTTCTCCGTCCGACGAAAACCATGTATTTCCTGCCTGTCCCCGTCCGTTTGTCTGATAGTCTGCCATGACGATTGATCCTTCTTCAAGGGGCTGTTCCAGGAGGAGATTCCTTAAGTAGAGGTTGGTTGATTCGGTTTCCCGCAGGTGGATTATCCGGCGTTCCTTACTTAGCTGTTCCATAATATTCCTGCTGCTGCTTTTTCGACAGTTTTCCTATCACCTCGCTTACGGAGTGGCTGATCCATTCTTTCAGTTCGCTGTCGGGCATGTTTCCGTCCAGATAAATGGTATTCCAGTAGGTTTTGTTCATGTGAAAGGCTTCCTCCACGCATGTATACTTTTCCCGCAGCGCGACGGCTTTTTCCGGATCGCATTTCAGGCTGATGCTGTGCCGGTCGGCGTCAAGGGGTATCAGCGCAAACATCTTGCCCATTACTTTCATGACGATGGTGACGTCGTCAAACGGTGTGGTTGCTTCCGCTCCGCGAACGGACCGGCAATAATCAAAAAGTGCTTCGATATTCATACGATACCTCTGTCTGTGTTATGTTTTACAAAAATGGCATAAAGGCGTCTTCCAGGTGTTCCAGTTCCGGTTGCCGCTTATTCCACAGCAGGGAGACTATATCGAACCGGGCGGGCTTATCGATACGGTTTTCTCTGAGGTAGTGGTCGGCGGCATGGATCATGCGTCGCATGCGCCGTTCTCCGACAGCTTCGCCGGGGAGGCCCCAGGCTGCCGATGTGCGGGTTTTTACTTCTACGAATACGATGGATTCTTCGTGTTCGGACACGATGTCTATTTCGTATCCGGAGTATGACCAGTTTCTTTCCAGTATGCGGTGGCCTTTCTTCTCGAGGCTGACTGCCGCGAAGGCTTCGCCTTTCTTTCCCAGTTCTATGTGATGTGTCATCTCCTTTTTTTGATAAAACAACTTATAATCTCCGTAAAATTACAAATTTACCATGTAAACGCTTCTTTCCAACGAAAATATTTTGTTCTTTTGCAACGATAATTAAAAAGATATAATCCATTAAATTTATAAGTGTATGAGAAAATTAGTGCTTCTTGCCATCGCGGTGATGTTACCGTTAACCCTTACGGTGGCTCAGGACAAAACCGCCGATATTAAACGGCTGATGTCTGTAATGCAAGTCGACAAACTGGTGGACAACACCATGCAGCAAATGCTGAACGCCATGAAGCAGCAGATAACAGGGCAGATGGCAATGCAGGGCGATTCGGCTAAAGATGAATTCATCGGGAAATTCATGGAATTTGTTTCGAGCGAAACGACGGCCCTGACCAAAAAAATGCTTAATGAAGACCTTCCCTCTATTTACGAAAAACACTTCACCAGTGACGAGATCAAGGACGTTATCCTGTTTTACGAATCGCCGACGGGGAAAAAATTGCTGGAAAAATCACCGGAAATAAGTGGCGAAATAATGAATATTATGACTGCCAAATATATGCCGGGTTTCAGTCAAAAGATCAACGAAAAGATGAAGGAAATAAAGGATGAAATATCCTCCGGGCAGCAACGGTAAATCCCCGTGCAGCCGCGTCCCCCCCATACCGGCCCAATTACCGTCACCCCCGTTGCCGCTCTGCAGCAGATTTACCTGATGAAAAAGAAGAGTTCCCAATTGCCTGGCAGTATCAAGCCTCGCACGAAAAGGGCCGTATTCATGCTCAGCGATGAGGAGTACGGCCTTATCCGTTTCTATCTGAAGAAGTATAAGATCACCAACCGTTCCAGGTGGTTTCGCGAGACGGTACTCAATCATGTGCTGAAAAACATGGAACGGGATTATCCCACACTGTTCGGAGAGAATGAGATGAGAAGGTAGTCCGTCCGCCCGGACGCAACGAACCGGATTATCAAAAAAAACGGAAAGGTATACTGAAATGCTTGACGATCGATATTTTATGCAGCAGGCGCTGCGAGAGGCGCACAGCGCATTTGCCGAGGGAGAGGTTCCCGTGGGAGCGATAATCGTGGCGGGCGGTCGCATCATAGCCCGCGCGCATAACCTGACGGAGACGCTGAACGATGTGACGGCTCATGCCGAGATGCAGGCGATTACCGCTGCGGCGAATGTGCTGGGGGGAAAGTATCTTAAGGACTGTACGCTTTACGTCACCGTGGAACCCTGCCCCATGTGTGCCGCCGCGCTGCGGTGGGCACAAATATCGCGCCTGGTGTATGGCGCTCCGGATGAGAAACGGGGTTATACGCGCATCTCCATCCGCCTTCTTCATCCCGGGACAGCTGTTTCGCCCGGCATTCTGGCGGATGACTGTACGGATCTGATGAAGCTCTTTTTCACCCGTCTCCGAAAATAGGCCGGCGCGTGGAAGCGGGCAATGAAAAAGATAAAAACGGGTAAAATGCTAAAAATAAGAGGCTCCCATGAACTTTTCGGGAGTTCCCATGAACCTTTTGGGAACCCCCATGAACCTTTCGGGAACCCCCATGAACCTTTCGGGAACCCCCATGAACCTTGTGGGAACCCCCATGAACCTTGAGGGAACCCCCAGGTCGCGTTGGGGTCCGCGCGGGGCGCGTGTGGGG
>JAIRSV010000125.1 GCA_031255275.1 Proteiniphilum sp. | reverse complement strand
TGTCCTGTACATTATATATATGGCCGTCGCGTAGCGACGGTATAATCATGTAAATCATGTAAATCAGAAGAATCACAATTCAGACAATTAATAAAGAAATCGCTTAATAAAGAAATCGTTCGTCGGGGCGGGTGCTCCCGCCCCTTGCCACTCGGGCGCTCCCCGAGCTGGTTTTCTCCACTTCTCAACTTATTAAAAACCATTTTCAACTTTCAACTTTCAATTGTCCATTAATGAAGCTCCCGCCCCTTGCCGCTCCGGCGCTCCCCGAGCTGGTTATCTCAATTTTCCATTGAAAAAGTTCACTGATCGTACTTCAACAGCGACTTTTCGGCGATTTCCGCATCGCTTCTCACCGGAATAAGCGCGAACCCCCATTTGTAACTGCGGTCGGCCGGAATGTTGTAGCCCGGCAGCGGACGTGCACCCCAGCTGTTATATCCTGCCACACCTTGCTGCTTCATGTCGACACAGACTTCTACGAAGTCCCGCGGCACAATATCGCTGGTGTGCGTGTGACGCGGCATCCTGTTTTCGGGATTTTCCCAGCCCTTCCTTCTCAGCTCGTTTGACTTGTCTGCAGCCTCTTCGGGATAGAAGTTGTTCCACTGATAGAGCTTGTCGCTGTTCTCCTCTGAATCGAAATCTTCCACACTGTTGCGCAGCGCGTTGAATCCTGTCACACTGTCGGCAACCAGCAGCAGGCCGCCGTCTTCGCCCGTGAAGGCTGCCCAGCGCGTATCGGTTCTGTGTCCGTTTTCCTGCGGACGCGCGTAGGGTACGTACATCTCTTCGGCGGTCGTCCTGTAGCGGCCGATCTTCGACCCGGAGGCGCGGTCGACGTAATTCTCTCCCGGCCCGCGGCCGAAATATTCCACGCCGTTCATCGACGCCGGCAGGCGGAAGCGTACGCCGATGCGGGGTACCGTCAGCTCCGACGATGCTTTGCGGGCGGCTGCGGCTTCGGGCGAGAAGGTGGCCAGCCGCGTCGCTTCGGACGCGCCGGCGCGGATCTCTTCGAGATTGGTTCCTATAAATTCCGCATCGACTTTCAGTATCCCTTGCGCGTCTATCGCGTATTCGATTATGAAGGGGTTTCCGGCGGCAAGCAGGTAGGTGACTTTGATTATCGCCTTTCCGTTTTCCCTGCGCGTTTTCACCTCCGTGACGCGGAAATTGCGGCTCGACTGCTTCCATACCTGCAGGCGATAAGGCATTCCGTTTCCGTAATCGTTATCGGTAGGCCCCCTCCAGAAGTTGGGCTGAATGCCGAAGCTCTCTTTGAAGTATTCCTTTCCGTGTACCGCGTAGGAGGTAACCATTCCGCTTTGCCTGCTGAAGACGAACCGGACGGCCGGGGAGGTGACGGTTATTATCCCGTCCGTCTCCGCAATATCCGGCGCGTCGCCCGTCGCAGCCTCGCAGCGCTCCTTCCGGCCCTGCGCCGGGAGCTTGAACTGCTCGATGGCGACAACGTAACCGGCGGGCAGGAGGGGAGTGGCCTCCCTGAGCGCCACCTCAAAGTTCAGGAAATACTCCGCGCCGCCGCCGTCCTCCCGCGCAGGGAGGGCGACCGTGAACTCGCGTGACTCCCGCGGATCGAGGATAATATCCAGCGTCCCGTCCGTTACCCTGTCCCCGTTCGCGGTGACGTGGTACCTTATCTCATACCGGTCGCTGCGCGTGAAGAACCGGCGACTCGTTACCTTATACCGGTTCGCGGAAACATCCACCGCTTCAAAGGCAAATTCCTGGTGCACATACTTCATTTCAGCCGCGGCAGGGTGGGGGTTCCTTGCCGGGTCGATGATGCCGTCGCACACAAAATTGCCGTCGCTCGGCGCATCCGTTCCGTAATCGCCCCCGTAAGCCCAGTATTCAACCCCGTTTTCGTCCTTTTCCAGCAGCGCATGGTCGATCCACTCCCAGATATACCCCCCCTGCAGGTTCGGATATTTATAAATGGCCTCCCACTGGATGTCAAGATTTCCGTTGGAGTTGCCCATGGCGTGAGAGTATTCCGAGGGAACAACCGGACGGTCGGTGCCCCTCTTCCCCGTTTCCTCGAGCCACTCCGCGCTCGGATACTGCGGGACGTACATGTCGGAATTCCACTCCCAGAGCGCACGTTCGTAATTCACGGGACGCTTCGACAGATCCCCGTCCGCCTCCTTCAGCCACAGGTAAGCCCGGTAGAAGTTATAACCGTTCCCGGCCTCGTTGCCGAGCGACCAGAAGGTGACCGACGCAAAGTTTTTATTCCGTTCAAACATGTTCGTCACCCTGTGCAGATGCGCATGTAACCATTCGGGACTGTTTCCGAGCGTTCCGCCCTTCCGAAGGTCATAATACATGCCGTGCGACTCGATATTCGCCTCATCATACACATAAAGACCATATTCGCTGCACAGTTCGTAAAACCGGCGCGACTGCGGATAGTGGCTCAGCCTGACGGAGTTGATGTTAAACTGCTTCATCAGTTCAAAATCGCGCTTCATAGTCTCTTCCGTGACGTAATGTCCTGTTTTCTGGTTCACCTCGTGGATGTTTACCCCCTTCAGTATAATCGGCTGCCCGTTCACTAAAAGCAGATTGTCCACTCTGCCCCCTTCGCTCTCCACCGGTTTGATCTCAATGCGGCGGAAACCTGCGGAAAAGGGAATCACTTCCGTCACCTTCCCCTTTTGGGCAACGCTTATGACAAGCCTGTACAGATTCGGCGCTTCGGAAGTCCACGTAAGCACATTGTCGACAGTTTCGGCGAAGACAAGATCTTTCTCCTCCCCCGGATTCAGGTTCACCGGCTGCTTTCCCGACGCAACCACGTTGTTATCAGAGTCGGTCAGCTCGTACGACACTTCTGCTTTCGACGATTTGGTATCCCTGTTCCTTATCATGGTTTTCAGCCTGAACAGACCATCCCGATAACCGTCGTCAAGCGTGGATACGACGGAGAAATCCCTGACCGACGTTTTCGGCTGCGACCAGAGATACACATCCCGTTCGATTCCGCTGATGCGCCAGAAGTCCTGACACTCTAAGTAAGAACCCGTACTCCACCGGAAGATTTTCAGCGCCAGCGAATTCTTTCCCGGTCGCACGTAATCGTTGATCAGGAATTCCGCCGGATTTTTGGAATCTTCGCTGTAACCCACCTCTTTTCCGTTGATATAGACATATACACCCGATTTCGCCCCGGCGATATGAAGGAAAATACTTCTGTTCGACCAGTCGGCGGGAATATCTATCTCTCTTCTGTACACGCCCACCGGATTAGCTTCAGGCAGAGTCGGGGGAGCGGGATTCCGCGGTTTGAAGTCATAACCGTGATTCACGTAAAAGGGGACGCCGAAACCCTGCACCTCCCAGTTGCCCGGTACGCTGATGTCCGGCCAGCCGTCCGTAGACGTTTCGGGATCCGTGACCCCCTCCGGAAGCTGCTTATAACCGTCGACGTAATAAAACTTCCATGTTCCGTTCAATGACTGATAAAAAGCGCTCTCCTCAAACTTTTTCGAGACCGCATCGCCTTTCGAGCCGAAAGACATGAACGACGTCCGGGGATATTCCTTATTCACCTCCAATACGTCGAGGTCTTGCCAGTAAGGGAGATTTCCCTGTTGAGCCGTTGATTTTCCAAAGGGAAGCAGCGCCAGAACAGCCGCCGCTGCAATTGATTTGATATTCTTCATTCTGTTTATTGATTTATTAATTTATTGTTTGAGCAGTAAAACATCGGCCAACCGGCTCGCACCAAGGCGAAAGAGTGTATTGTTACACCATTCCCCGCCAAGGATCTCCTTCACGATAGTGTAATATTTCACGGCATCCTCCGCCGAAGCAATCCCCCCGGACATTTTCACGCCGATCTTCCTTCCCGTTTTAGCGCGATAGGAATGAATGGCCTGACACATCACATAAGCCGCTTCGGGCGAAGCGCCGGGGTATCCCTTTCCGGTGGACGTCTTCAGAAAATCGGCTCCGGAATAGAGCGACAGGATAGCCGCATTGTGAATATCCCTTACATTCCGCAAAGCTCCGGTTTCCAGAATCACTTTCAGTCGGGCGTGGCGGCAAGCCTCCTTTATTTCGGTAAGCTCTTCGCACATCTCCTCATATTCTGCGTCCAGAAATTTTCCCACGTTGATGACAACATCAATTTCGTCCGCACCGTCCGCCACGGCGAGCGCCGCCTCCGCCACTTTTATCTCGCCGAAAGTCTGCGATGAGGGAAATCCACCCGCTACGCAGGCAATTTTCACATCCGCCGTCAACGCTTCTTTCACCGTGCGGGCGAAGTTCGGGTAAACGCAAATAGCCGCCACATTCTCCATATCCGGATAGGCGCCGTCGAATCTGTTCACCTTTTCGGTGAAATTCCAGATGCCCTCGTTCGAGTCCGTGCTGTTGAGCGAGGTGAGGTCAATACAGCTGTACAGCCTCTTATACACATCCCGGTTATTATTCTCATCGTACTTTTCTGCAAGGAGGTTATTTACTTTAGTAGACACCTCTTCGTCCGTCAGCGTGAACGGATGATTTGCGATTGCTTTTTTATACTTGCTGGTTTCCATCGGTTTTATTCAATATATTTTAGTTTGAGTCATTATTGCAGTTTGCAGTTATTCACATGTCTGTCGGCATCTCTTCGCGTCTTTTTCTCCATATTATTGCGCAGCGCAACCTCCAGATTCACCCCGGTTTGATTGGCCAGACAGAGCAATACCCAAAGCACATCAGCCATTTCGTCCGCCAGGTCTTTCGACAGATCCGATTTTTTGAACGACTGATCGCCGTATGTCCGCGCCATAATCCGCGCCAGTTCGCCCACCTCCTCGGTGAGAATAGTCATATTGGTCAGTTCGCTGAAATAGCGCACGCCATAAGTTTTGATCCATTGATCTACCTGCTGTTGGGCTTCCTCTAAAGTCATACTTTTCTGTATTATCTTTTAACCGTTACTCCCTGTTTTTTGAATCGATCCAGATCGTCACGGGGCCGTCATTTACCATCTCCACCAGCATATCTGCGCCAAATTCGCCGGTAGCAACCTGTTTTTGCAACATTCCCGACAGGGCGGAACAGAACTCTTCATAAAGCGGTACGGATATATCCGGTTTGGCGGCGCGTAAGTAAGACGGGCGATTACCTCTTTTTGTACTGGCGTGCAGCGTAAACTGTGAAACCACTAAAATATCGCCGCCGCTTTCCAGTACTGATCGGTTCATAACCCCATTTTCGTCGTCAAATATACGTAAATTTACCGTTTTTTTGCACAGAAAGGCAATATCTTCTTCACCGTCCGTCTCTTCTATGCCGACAAAAATCAGCAGACCAATTTTAATACCACCTATTTTCACACCGTTGACATGAACGGCCGCTTTTTTTACACGTTGAATAAGTATCCTCATAAATTGTCAGTTATTTTTGAATCGAAGCCTCGGAAATATGTTCACAGGCCTGATTTTTATCCCTGTATCCATTTCCGGATAATCTCCCCTTTACTTTTTCCGATCAGTGAGACGATCTCCTCATTACTAGCCTCTTTGATTTGTTTGATACTCTTGAAGTGCGTCAACAATTTTTTCTTTGTATCGGGACCGATCCCTTTGACCTGATCCAGTTCGGATCTTATTTGCGACATACTTCTTTTTTTCCGGTGAAAAGTAATCCCGAACCGGTGCGCTTCGTTCCGAGCCTGTTGAATGAGTTTTAACGTTTCAGAATTTTTATCGATATAAAGCGGAACGGGATCATCCGGAAAATATATTTCCTCCAGGCGCTTGGCAATGCCTATGACCGCAACTTTGCCGTATAATCCGATTTTCTGAAGTGATTTTGCGGCAGCGTGTAACTGCCCCTTACCACCGTCAATAACAATGAGTTGGGGTAGGGGAGCGTCCTCGTTAAGCAGCCGAGAGTAGCGTCTTTCCACAATTTCGCACATTGATGCGAAATCATCGGGTCCTGTGACGCTTTTCACGTTATAATGGCGATAGTCTTTTTTCGAAGGTTTCGCTTTTTTGAAAACTACACAGGCAGCCACCGGATTTGTTCCCTGTATGTTGGAATTGTCGAAGCATTCGATATGCCACGGAATTTCTTTCAATTGCAGATCATTTTGTACACCCGTCAATATCCGGGTAACCTGTTGCTTCGGATTGAGCATTTCCGCTTTTTTCAATTTATCGACCTTGTATTGTTTCACATTTTTCTCCGACAGGCTGAGGAGTTTTCTCTTCTCCCCCCGCTGAGGTATGGTAAATTCTACTTCAGGCAATTTCAATTCCGGGATAAGGGGAACAATGATCTCTTTCGTTTTGCTGCCGAACCGCTGGCGCATCTCCACAATTCCCATTCCGAGTAATTCCTCCAGCGACTCGTCGAGTTTCTTTTTATATTCGAATGTGTATGCCTGTGTTACGGCTCCGCTTATAACATGTAAGTAGTTGATATACGCAGAGTTTTCGTCCTCTTCGATGGAAAACACATCCATATTGTAGTTGATATTGCTCACCACCTGCGATTTCTCTCTGAAATTCCGGATCAGCAATAATTTTTCTTTTAATCTGTGCGCCTCTTCAAAGCGCAGTTGATGGGCGAGGAACTGCATCTTCTCGTGAATCTGAGCTTCAATAATATTAACATTTCCTTTTAAAATCTCAAGAATTTCTTCGATGTTTTTGTTGTATTTACTCAGAGATTGTCGCGCTTCGCACGGGCCTTCACACCGTTTGATGTGATATTTGAGGCATATTTTGAATTTCTCTGCCGCTATATTTTCGGGTGTCAGATCGAGTTGGCATGTACGTATTTTGTATACCTTTCTGAAAATCTCCAGGAGAGTATTGACCGATTGTATTGATGTATAGGGGCCGAAATATTTAGATCCGTCCTTCACAACATTTCGGGTTTTGTAAACCCGAGGAAAATATTCGTTTTTCACCACGATGAAAGGATAAGACTTGTCATCTTTCAGCATCACGTTGTATCGTGGCTTCAACTGCTTGATCAGATTATTTTCCAGCAAGAATGTATCTTCTTCCGAATTGACGACAATATATTTTATCTGTCGGATTTTTCTTACCAGGATCCGGGTCTTTGAATGTTCGTGGTTTTTGTTGAAATATGAGGAGACTCTCTTTTTCAGGTCTTTAGCCTTCCCGACATAAAGAGCAATACCATTCTCATCAAGGAACAAGTAGCAACCCGGTTGATGAGGGATAACGACAAGCGTATTTTTTATTTCGTCGGTCATGACAGAGTAGGGGTTTTATGGGAATCTCAGTCGAACGTCGTTGATAACCGGCAGATAACGGCGACACCCGTTATCGTCTGAGAATCCGGTTTAAAACTTGATAACCGAATTTACCTCCACTTCTTTCGGAAAATGTTCTATGCCTTTCAACTCTTCCAGTTCGATAAGAAAATTGATATAAATCTTTTTCACCCCTAATTTTCTCACGAGGTTATAAGCGGCCACCATTGTCCCTCCGGTTGCCAGCAGGTCGTCGTGGAGTAAAACCACATCTTCTTTCGTCAAAGCATCCTCGTGAATCTGTATAGCATCCTTTCCGTATTCTTTCGTATAGGTTTCTTCGATCACTTTATAGGGAAGTTTGCCGGGCTTGCGAATAGGAACAAATCCCGCTCCCAACCTGATTGCTACGGCTGGCCCCATGAAAAACCCTCTGGACTCGATGCCGACTATTTTGGTAATTCCTTTATTTTTGTACCGTTCATACAGAATATCTGAAAGCTCTTTCAGATGAGATGCAGATTGAAACAGGGTAGTAATGTCTTTGAATTGGATCCCCGGAATAGGGAAATCAGGAATATTCCTGACAGCGGAAGTAAGAGTTTCGATGCTCATAATTGTTGTATATTTGTTTTTTTTGAGTGTTCCACGTGAAACGTTTCCGTCCTCAACGCCCCAACAATACAAGTAAAACGGAAATGTCGTTGGGTGATACGCCAGGTACTCTGCTCGCTTGTGCGATAGTTTCGGGGTTGATTTTTGTTAGTTTTTGCCGTGCCTCTGTCGAGAGAGATTGTATTTCGTTATAGTTGAATTTATCTTTGATGCGGATATCCTCCAGTCGAGTGATCTTATCGGCCATGATGCGTTCTCGCTTGATATACCCGTTGTATTTTATTTGTATATCGGCTGATTCTATGATCTCCTCTTTTCTCTCGTCGATGATTTCTAACAGTTCTTTGAGTTGGGCGACCTCCTGCGACATCAACGACAGATCTATGTGTGGCCTTGTAAGCAGGTCGTACAGTTTTACTCCATGCTTTAACGGCGCCGTCCCGATATGTTCCAGGAAAGGATTAATGCGCTTGGCTTTGATGGACAAATTGCGCGCGAAATCGATGATTTGCGCTATTTTTTTCTCTTTCCGGTGAAGTAGTTCCATCCTTTCTTTGGATGCCAATCCTGTTTCATACGCCTTTTTTGTGAGTCTTTCGTCGGCATTGTCCTGGCGGAGGAGAATGCGATATTCGGCGCGGGAGGTGAACATCCTGTAAGGTTCATCCACTCCTTTAGTGATCAGGTCGTCGATCAGTACGCCAATATAGGCTTCGTCCCGGCGCAAAACAAAAGGATCGCCTCCGTGGCAGTTGATATGCGCGTTGATACCTGCTATCAACCCTTGTCCCGCCGCCTCTTCATAACCCGTAGTGCCGTTGATCTGTCCCGCAAAAAAGAGGTTCTTTGCCGGTTTTGTCTCCAATGTCGGACGCAATTGTCGCGGGTCGAAAAAATCGTATTCTATGGCGTAACCCGGACGGAAAATGTGTATATTTCTGAAAGCCGGTATGCGTTGTAAAGCGTTCAATTGTGCCTGTAAGGGGAGGGAAGAAGAGAAACCGTTGAGATAATATTCGTGGGTTGTTTCCCCCTCGGGTTCCAGAAATAACTGGTGGCTTGTCTTTTCGGAGAAAGTAACAATCTTGGTCTCTATGCTGGGACAATAGCGTGGCCCTATACTTTGTATCTGTCCGTTATAAAGCGGGGAATCGTGAAGCCCTTCACGCAAGGCTTCATGCACCTCCTCGGAGGTATATGCTATCCAGCAACTTTTTTGTTTTAATGTTCGTTGTACATCCGGGAGATAGGAGAACTTATAGAAATCTTCGTCTCCCTTCTGTTCTTCCAACTGTGAAAAATCGACCGTTCTCGCATCTATGCGTACCGGAGTACCTGTTTTCATCCGGTCGGCGCTGAATCCCAAGTCGCGCAACTGTTCCGTCACTCCGGAAGAAGCCGGCTCGGAGATGCGTCCTCCGTCGATTTGTACCTTGCCGATATGGATTAGTCCGTTCAGGAAAGTGCCGGTTGTAAGGATTACCGCTTTGGAAAAAAATTCCACACCCATACCGGTTTTTAC
>JAIRSV010000077.1 GCA_031255275.1 Proteiniphilum sp. | reverse complement strand
CAGCTCGATGATAGCCAGCAAATGGGTGTAATTGCCGGTACTTCTCGCGCTCCGGTATTTGATTATTTCGTTGCGCAGGGCGCTCAGATGCGAAGCGTTGAGCAGTTTGCAGAAGATATGGAACGCTATGTGCGCGGTGTTGTCAGGCTGAATGGTTGTTGTTTTCAGCCTGATATTTTTGGTAATTTCTTTTTCTCTGAGGTTCAACCGGTCTGCCTTCTCCTGTTTTGTGCCTTCCGGCTGTTCTTCCGGAAATTCGGCGCGTACGAAATCGAGTGTGGGGTTGTTCATCATAAACGTGTCGAATCCTTTGATGAATACCTGCAAAACAAATTTCTCGAAATTGAGGCTCTCTTCTTTGTCCGTATTCTTTTTCCTGCTCTTTTCAAGCACCAGACAGCTTTGGATATGGGCCATATAGGAGGTGATGCTTTCGTTGCTGTCCATCCTTCTGATGCCGTTAAAGGCAAAAGCATGTCTGTTTTCCGATTTTTGGGCTTGTTCCCTGTTTTTTCTCAAAATATAGTACACTGCATTTTCAAACTCCTTGCGGTTGCTTGTGAACTGCGGCAGAAACAGGTTGTTATAGATTATTTTCAACAGAAAATAACGGGCTTCCCACAATTCTTTCCTGCTGTCCTTCTCCCGGTAGAGCGACAGTTCCAGATCGTAGAACGTATCGTTTCCTTCGGCGTTCCGGTAGTTGATGCCGCCTCTCACCACTTTCCTGAATCCCGGAGCAAAGGGTACGACGGAACGGTAAAGTTCAAATTCGTTGTTCTTCAGAAAATGGTTGAGCTTGTCCGTCGGGAAACAGGTGAGCACTCCCCCGGTTTTCAGCTGTCCGGCAAGGGCGGCTCCGGCATTGTTCAGTTCGTTTTTCATCCGGTTTCTGAAAATCTCCGGAAGATGCAATTCGCCAATACTGAATATCTCCTCCAAAGCCCGCGCCTTGTAGTGTACCACGTTGTGCCGGATACCTGTCACCGCTTCCCGCATTGCCTTAAACACATCGTCGGTTATCTCCCGATCGTCTATGTCGAATCCGTAAAAGAACCGGAACAGATCGTTGTTGACCCTGCTTTCCTGTAAACTTTTTTCTAATTTTTTTTCTAACAAAATGTCGTCCGTTTGCTCCGGATCGACAATATTGCGGATATTGTTGGCGGCAAAGGCGCAACTGCCGATCAGGGAGAGGACAAATGCTTCGTCGGCCTTCTGTTCCGAGAGGCTGCTGCTGTCAATACCCTTCCCCAGGCGTCCGTCTTCCCCGCCGTGAAACTCGAATTTCCCCTGCCTGAGCAGATTGGCTTGCACGGCGTTTTCCAGTTGCTTGCGGACGGTGTTTTTCAGCCTGACGGCGTCCAGGTAATATTCTATTGTCTCCTGTGTGGCGCTGCGTTTCGATTTCTTTATGGGAAAATAGTGTTCCAGGTATTTCACTATCTCCAGATTATAGGTATACAGCCGCACATTATCCCGGTTTATTCTGTTTTCGCTGCTTCCGAATATTTTCCGCTGATGCGTCTGTAAAGCCTTTTTCAGATCGCGGTGATATTCGTTCGTATTGCCAATGCCGCCTCTGTCGTTGAGGGTGTATGTCACCTCCTTCAGGCTTTTCGCAAGACCGTCTGTATCGTACAGGCTGTGCATTTCGTCCAAGTTGATCTTTCCACCGTTTTTCAGGAACTCGTCCTCCCATTCCAGCAAAGCCCGTTTGCGCGGGCTGAAACCGGCTGCACCGGCATCCTCCGCTATCTCGGGATTGTCGATGGCTATCCGATTGTTTTTGACCGACTTTTTCAGCTTCTCCGACTTGGTGAGGATATACTGCTCAGCCCACTCCCTGTACGGTTTCATCGGTCTGACGCTCCCCACCCGAATGCTTTCGGCGATCAATTTTGCCAGATTGAAGCTGATCTCCTCATTGCCGCGGGTGTATTTGAATTCTTTGTCTTTAAACCGGTGATTCAGATAGCTGTTTATTTTTTCTTCGCTTGCCCCTGCAAGTTCTTTGGAGATTTCGACACGGTCAATCCTGATAATACGCAGCATTGCATAGTAAAACCTTTCGTCGAAATCTTCTTTCTTCAGGCTGTTTCTTATTATTCTCTCTTTCGGGACAGTCCGGTTTTGGATACTCAAAATGAAACTGTCTCTTTTTTGATCCGGTAAAATATTATCCGTTTCGTCGGTACCGGCCGGCCGGCCTGTCTCATGATCATAAACCAAAGACCCTTTCGCCTGAGTGCGTCTTATCAGCACCATTCGGTCTTCCTTCTTATTAACCCGTACTTTTACTTTCGATATTTTCACAGTGCTTCTTTGAGGGGTACCCCCCGGTATTTAATTTCTGAAATCAATATATATTATTGTATCCGTCCCGAGTTCACCCGAACAGCAGGATCAGCAGGACGACGATAATCAGCGACGGAAGCATATTCATGATCCGGAGTTTTTTAATTCCCAGGATGTTGATGCCAAGACCGATCAGCAGGATCCCCCCCGTGGAAGTAAGTCCGAGGATGATGTCATCGGTAAAGAGAGTGGCGGCATATCCGGCAAGCAGGGTGAGCGAGGCCTGGAAAATGAAGAGCGGTATGGCTGAAATGACAACGCCCGCGCCGAAGGCCGAAGCAAGCAGCATGGCGGAGAAAAAATCCATGAGCGATTTGGTGAAAAGCAGGTCAGGCGAACCGCCCGTACCCTCCTGAATGGCGCCGATGATGGTGAGGGAGCCGACGCAAAACAGCAGAAAAGCCGTAATTATCCCCTCCGAAAACTTCTCGCTGCCGACGTGAAGACGATGTTTCAGCCAATCGCCCAGGCGTTCGCATCCCCTCTCCAGGTCAGCCCACTCGCCCAGGAGGGAGCCGACGGCAAGGCTGCCGACCACGATGAGAATCTTTTTCATCTCGACGGCCATCGACGCGCCAATGGCCAGCGTGAAAAGTCCGATGGCCTGAAAGTAGATCGTGGTGACACGTTCCGGCATACGTTTCTTCAAAAGCAGGCCGATCAGTCCGCCGCCCGCTACAGCTGCTGTATTTACAAGAGTTCCGATCATTGTATATTCGATAATTTACAAAAGTATCAATTTTTTGTGATAATAATTCCTCAGCCGTTCCGAATTCATTCCGACACGCACGCACGGCACGTTATTCACCCGCGTCGAGACACCGTCCTAAGTAATATTAACATTGCGGAGAAAAAATGACAATAAAAGGATAATTTTTGACAACGATTATTCAGATTTAATCCCGTACATTTGCAGACATTTAAATTCGCGCAAAACGAAACGCTCATGGCTTCATCTGATTTACATACATTCCCGGATAAATCCGGCGCTTCCCCGGAGGGTAAAACTTCGTCCTCACCGGTGAGGACCTTTACCGGCCGGTGTCCGAAGGCCGCTTCGCCGAAGCCCGTCCGGCTGGAGAGGAGGTTCCGTTTTTTCGCCGACGATCGTGTAAAGCTCCCCCACAAATGGTTTTCTTATTCGGGAGATGCCGGATATTGCCCCGAAAGGGGCGAAAATCACCTGAGTGATAAAAAAAATCTCCCAGGTGATAAAAAAAATCTCTCACGTGATGAAAAAAATCTCCCAGGTGATAAAAAAAATCACCCGGGCGATAAAAAAAATCTCCCAGGTGATAAAAAAAATCACCCAGGCGATAAAAAAAATCTCTCACGTGATGAAAAAAATCTCCCAGGTGATGAAAAAAATCTCCCAGGTGATAAAAAAAATCACCCAGGCGATAAAAATTCCTTTTCCGGCCGCGGCAACGTGTAGCGCCATATCCGGTATTCGGTCTCAACTCATTAATTTTTAAAATAACGTATTATGATCGACTGTCTTAATTGTATCTTCGCCGGCATTTCCGGCCATTTGAACGTACTTTTCGCCTCCCTTTCGGACGGAGGCTGGTTTCTGACCCCCGGCAACGGCATAATCTTAGCCTTTGCCCTCGCCGCAGCCTATGCGGGCGGACTCTCGGAGGGAGTCCTGGCCGGCGCCCGGCGCTGGCACGGCAACATCAGCGAGCAGTTTGCCGCCATCGACAATCTGACGAGCATCATCCAGGCCAATCAGCCTGCATGGACCATTCCGGCCGAAATGCTCTCTGATCTGGTTGACCGGCGCGACCGCCTGCAGACGCTCGTCAACAAGTGCCGCACACCCTATGCCTCACACGCCGACCGCGAACAGCGCAACGCACTGCTCAAATCCACCGTGGGCCTCTGCGTGATGAGGGTGAAGATCTGGGCTTACGCCGAGTTTGACGCTGACGTGCTGACGGCCGAAGATGTACACAATCTCGGCTTCCTTCTCCCGGGCGAAGCCGGGGGAACCCACCTGCGCGGCGAGGCTACCGACGTGAAAACGGAAGTGAAAGTCACCGTCATCAACGAAGACTTTATCCGCGTGGTGATCGACCAGTCAGCCGGCGAAAACGCCGCTCCCATCAGGCACGGGTGGCCGCAGGGCATCCGCCAGGCCCTCATCGTGATCACCGCCGCCGACGGCAGGACAGAGGTGGTGAGACAATTCACCCCGCGCCTGCATACGGACATCGAAATGCCCGCCGGATCGCACGGAAAGCAATTCATCATCAAAGCCGCCTTCCTGCGGCACATTGATGACGCCCCCAGATTCGGCAACGAGCCTACCTTCTCCATGCCGCTTACCACCGAAGACCTTGCTGCCCTGATTGACCATCAGCACCACAGCGAGTTCGAAGAACAAATGCGCGAAGTGGAACGTCAGCGCAGAGAGATTGAGGAACTGAGAGCAGCCCTTGCCGCCGGAGGAAAGAAGTAACCGTCTACACGGGTACGCGAGAGAAATCTGCGGAAAGCCTTCGGGCGATTCGCGGGTTTCAATCTCCGCCTGGCAACCGTTTCAAATCCGTACAGAACAACGTATGAAGAGGCTAAAATTCACATTCCGGACGCGCCGTCACCCGCAGGCTCCATGTCACACGCCACGGACGCCGAACGTGTACGGTAAACCGGAAAGAGAAAGCGTCCAGTACCGGTTAAATACACTTTTTACAGATTCTTAAACTTTTTATAATTGTTATTGATTTAGCCTGTCTCTGATACTGTTTACCTAAAATTGAAAATCGAAAATTGAATGCGTGAAAACCGTTTCCCGAGATGGGAAACGGTTTTCTTTTGTGGGAAACTGAAAGTGGAAAAGTCGAGAATTAAAACCAGTTAGGGAAAAACCAGCTCGGAAAACAGATTTCTCCACTCCGCTGACGGCTGCGGTCGAAATGACGGCACCCCATCATCACATCATCACATCATCACATCATCACATAGCCACATTAACCAGCTCGGGGAACGCCGGAGCGGCAAGGGGCGGGAGCACCCGCCCCGACGAGCGATAAAGAAAACAGGGCAAGGCATAGCCTTGCCCTGTACATTATATATATATAGCCGTCGCGTAGCGACGGTATGTTGTTGGTAGAGCAATCACATAAATCACGTAAATCAGAAGAATCACAGTTCAGACAATTGACAAAGAAATCGCTCGTCGGGGCGGGT
>JAIRSV010000121.1 GCA_031255275.1 Proteiniphilum sp. | reverse complement strand
TCTTCTCGCACCGTGCGAGACTCCAACAACACACTGCTTTTTCTTCTCGCACCGTGCGAGACTCCAACAACACACTGCTTTTTTCTTCTCGCACCGTGCGAGACTCCAACAACACACTGTTTTTTCTTTTTCGCTCGTCGGGGCGGGTGCTCCCGCCCCTTGCCGCTCAGGCGTTCCCCGAGCTGGTTATCTCTACTTTCCAAACATTTTCAACTGTCAACTGTCAACTTTCCATTGATGAAGCTCCCGCCCCTTGCCGCTCAGGCGCTCCCCGAGCTGGTTGTCTCTACTTCTACTGTTTTCTCCAGGTTTACGTAAAACAGAAAACCCTTCACGTTTTGATACCCCATATCCGCAATGCTCCTCACATACCGCTGCACCTGACGGACGTATTCCGGATCCTCCACTCCACCGAATTTATAATCGACCACAATCACCTCGCCGTGACCGATCATTACCCGGTCGGGACGACTGAATCCGGCGTCGGGTAGCAACAGTTGCGTCTCATTCAGCACGGTGTGCCGGCCGGAATACCAGTCCGAAACTTCCGGAAGCGATAATATCCTGGTCAACCGGCTGATTATCTCCTCCCGACTCTCCTCGCCCAGTTCTCCCCCGGAAATCCTCCGTTCCACCGCTTGCGGAATGTCTGCAAGCGTCTTCACGCTGCTGACGATGGCGTGCATCATCCGGCCGTAATCGCGGCTGCCGCTGTCGCTGAAGTAATCGCCGGAGTTGAGTCGCAGCTTCAGCCGGTCGCCGAAGGGTATCGACTGCCATTTATCCGTCCTGCCACTGTCCGTCGCCGGCGGCGCTTCCTCCGGCCTGCGCGTCGCCGCCGTGCCCGGTTCGCCGTATTCGAAAACGGACTCCACATTCCCCTCGCGGAAGTATTCGTGCAGCGGAACAGGATGCTCTCCGGAGGCGGACGGCGCGTCACTCGCCGCTTCGCCGCTGCTGACGCACCTCCACAGCAGACAGGCCGCGTCGGATATGACTTCCGGCTTTTTGGGGAGAGGCGCGAAGACGATCAGCCGGTGCTTCGGACGGGTGAAAGCTACGTAAAGAAGATTCAGGTTGTCGATGCAGGCAAAGCGCTTCTCTTCCAGGTAACTTTCCCTGAAAATGGTCTCCTCGAGACCCTTTCCGTACCTGAGCGGCGCCACGCCCAGGGCGTCAAACGGCGCCACGTCAGGCCTGCACCAGATGATGTCGCTGTGGTGTGTGCTGTGATCCATGTTCCAGCTCACGAATGGCATGATTACGGCGCCGAAGCCCAGCCCTTTCGATTTGTGGACAGTGATCAGCCGGATGGCGTCCTGACCTTCGGGCGAGAAGAGCGCCTTTTTATGACCGCTCTCATCCCACCAGTCGAGAAAGTCATTCAAGTCCGCCGCAGCGTTTTCTCTGCGCTTGAGGACGATGTCGAGAAACGCCTGCACGTAAGCGATCTCCCTGGCGTGCAGCGCGCCGGCGGTGAGTGCAAAAAAGTGTTCGGTCATCTCGTAGAAAGGCATGGACGCCAGTTCGCCCGGAAGATTCTTCATCTCCTCCGGGAAGCCATCCGGCGCCTCCTCCCGGCAGATACGTAACGCCTCGCCGGGAGAGGAGCGGTGACGAAAGCGATAAAACTCATAAATCGCCAACATCCGGCGCACGTCATCCTTCGGATTCCGGAAGTGGCGCATCAGCGCAATGAGCGACTTGACGCTCTGCGCACTGCCGATCAGCAGGGCTTCGCTGGAGATGATGTCATAACGGCAGGGCGACTCCGGGTGACGTTCCCTGTAAGCCAGCAGCGTTTCGGCCACCAGCGCCGCCTCGTGATTCCAGCGCACTGCAATGGCGATGTCCCGCAGGGCGAATCCCTGTTCCAGGAGCGCATCTATTTCGCGCGGAAGCCGTTCCAGCACCTCCGCCTTCCAGTCGTCACCCCTCGTCGCGCCCTCCCGCAGAAAGGTGATCCTTACCTGACCGCCGCTGTCCGCCTTTTTCGGGGGAACCTGCTGTTGGATGTCGGCATAGGCTTTTACGATTTGCGTGTTGTGTTCGCCGCGCCGGGACTCTTCGACGGAGGCATTGAAGTCGTTTTGGAGGTTCGCCGCCGCTTTCGAGAAGAATGCGTTGTTGAATTGCACGATACGGGCGTCACTTCGCCAGTTGTCGCGCAGCACGTGCTCCCTGATGCTGTCCGCCCTGAAGTCCACCTTCACCTGCTCCTCAAGCAGCCGCCAGTCGGAGTTGCGGAAGCGGTAGATACTCTGCTTCACATCACCCACTATCAGGTTGAGGTGGCCGGCGGCGAGGCTCTCCCCGATCAGGGGACGGAAGTTTTCCCACTGCATGCGCGAGGTGTCCTGAAACTCGTCAATCATGTAATGGTGCACGCGCGTGCCCGTTTTCTCGTAGATAAAGGGAGAGTCAGCGCCGGCAATAATGCTGTTCAGCAACTCCGTCGTGTCGGAGAGGAAAAGCGTGTTGTTTTCCTGCTGCAGCGCCTGCAGTCGCCGCTTGATGTCGCTGAGAATGCCCAGGGTATGGAAGTTGCGGAGCAGGTGGCGGGCCGTCCGGTACTCCCGGTCGTCGCCGGACAGACGGATGATCTCCCGCACACAGTCGTTGAGGCCGCCGGCGCAGGCCGACCGGATAGCCGCCTCTTTTTCCCGGTCGCCATACCACAGGTCAACGTTGTCCACCAGGGCGACGAGGCGCGCGGAAGGCTTTTCCACACTCCCCCCCGCCAGCTTGGAAAACAGGAGGAATCCGGAATTTCTTTTGTGCTTGAAGTCGTCGTACGACAGCCCGTGCTGCCGCATGACGTTCAGCGCCCGGACGCCCACCGATTTCACCTCACTCTCATACTGCTGCACGATGCGGACAAGCATCCGCCTGTAAGCGTCAAGCTGACTCCTGTCGCGCAAGATCGACAGCTCCCCGTCCGTAAACGATTTGTAAGTCTCGCTGAATAGCTGTTTCGCCAGCTCCAGCACCTGCCGGTCGATCTTCCAGCTCAGCCCCTCCTCAATGTTGTGCTGCATGAACAGGAGGAGCCATTCCGACAGGCTCCTGTTCTCCGGCCTGTCCAGCTCGGAAAGCATCAGATCAATCGCCCGGGTCAGCAGCGACGTTTCGTCCAGCTCGATGCCGTAACCCCCCGCCAGCCCGCTCTCGCGGGCAAAGGAACGCATCGTCTGCTGGAAAAACCGGTCGATGGTGCTGATGGTGAAGGAGGAGTAATCATGCAGGATAGCTTCCAAAGCACTCCTGGCTTTTGCGCGGATGTCCGCGCAGACATCCTCCCGGTTCGCGGAGGATGAAGCGCCGGTCATCAGCTCTTCCAGGTAAGCGGAATCTGCGCCGGAAGCCAGCCGGTGCAGCTCTTTCACGATACGCGATTTCATTTCATCCGTCGCCTTGTTGGTGAAAGTCACGGCCAGGATGTGCCGGTGACTGTTCGGCGCCGAAAAAAGCAGGCGAAGATATTCGCCCGTCAGCCGGTGGGTTTTTCCCGATCCGGCAGATGCCCTGATCACGTGGAGACGTTGCCGGGCGGGAAATTGACGCTTGTTCATCAGACTGTTTTAGTCGGATCTCCCCGCTCAGATGATGCGAGACCGGGTGTAACCCTCCCTTTGCAGAAGCTGCAGCAGCTTTTCGCGGTGATCGCCCTGGATGATGATTTCACCCTCTTTGACCGACCCGCCCACACCGCATTTCGCCTTCAACATTCTGCCCAGTTCCTGCAAGTCGCTGTCGCTTCCCGCGAATCCGGTGACGAGCGTCACCGCTTTCCCCCGGCGATTCCGCCGGTCGAGGCTGACGCGGAGCGGCTGCTTCTCCTTCGGCAGGGACACCTCCTCCGCGCCGGACTCCTCCTCTCCATAATGATAGTCCGGGTTGGTTGAGTAGACAATGTTCAGCCTTTTCTTCCAGTCATTCATGGCTCAGACGTGCTTTACTTCCAGAGATTCGATCACGTTCATGATATAATCTCCCATCCGTTCACATTCCGAAATGATGTCCATGTAGAAAACTCCGCTCAGGTATGAGTAACGGTTCTGATTCAGATTCTCCACATTCTCACGCTTCAGGAAGTTCCGCCTTTCGTTGATGCTGCCTTCTATGTGCTTGCTGTGCAGAAGATCCGATTCCGTGATTTTGCCGCTCTTGAGCAGGGTCTCCATGTTTTCGAGCGCCTTGTCGAGAAGTTCATACATATTGCTGATGCTGGCAATGATGCTTTCGTCAAAAACGACGTCTGTCTCCGTTTTCCGCTTCAGGTGACGGGCAATGTTGCAGCTTGAGTCGGCGATGCTTTCTATCTCCGTCACGCCGCGCAGGATCGAGCGGATATGTTCCTTGCTCTGGCTGCTGAGTCTCCCTTCGGATACTTTGCCGAGGTAAGAGCCTATCTCAACCTCCATCTGGTCGCAGATATTTTCATACTTCTCCGTGCGGTTATACAGCTTGAGGAACTTCTTGTCTTCGTGATCAAGGACAGTTATTTTCTTTACGAAGCCAAACATCTTCCTGACGCGGTGTACGTAGACCTCCACCTCCTTTTCCGCCTGGAGGATGGACAGTTCGGCCGTAGGCGACATGCCGGTGGAGATGTAACGGAGGATGAATTCTTCGTCTTCCTCTTCACCCCGTTTAGGCCTGATGACGGTGAGACAGATTTTTTCATACAGTTTCACAAACCAGATCATGATAAGGACATTGCAGATGTTGAACAGTGTGTGGAACAGCGACAGGCCGTAAGAAGCGGCCGCCTGGTAGCCGAAGTACCGGCTTTGCAGAGAGACAAGATCGGGTGAAAGTTCAGATTTGGGCAGCGTCGTGATTTGGGTATACTCTTCGGGAGAGAGCGAGGCGATGAATGATGACATCTCGGCAGGGCGGAAGGAGGTGACACCCGAGACGACAGTATCGACGATGTCGACGAAATACCTGAAGACGAACAGCAGCCAGAAGACGCCCAGCACGTTGAACATGAAGTGTGCGAAAGCAGCCCTTTTGGCCGAGATATTTGCCGGGATGGCTGCAAGATTTGCAGTGATAGTAGTTCCGATGTTTTCGCCCATGATCATTGCGGCAGCGCTCGGGAAGTCGATCCACCCCTTTACGGCCATGATGAGGGTGAGGGCGACGGTCGCGCTCGAAGACTGGACAATGATAGTCATCACGGTGCCGATGAACAGGAAGAAGAGGACGGAGAGAATACCCCGGCCGGTGAAGTGCTGCACAAACGAGAGAACTTCAGGATTATTCTGCAAGTCAGGCATGGCGCCCTGCAGGAAGTCGAGACCCATGAAGAGGAAGGAGAAGCCAAACAGGAATTCACCCAGAGACTTGTGCCTGCTTTTCGATGAGAAGATCAGCGGAAGCGACACCCCCATGAGCGGTATCGAGAGAGCGCTGATCGAAAGTTTTCCGAATCCGAAAAGAGAGATCATCCAGGCGGTGACGGTAGTTCCGATGTTGGCGCCCATGATTACGCCGATGGATTGCACGAGCGAGAGCAGTCCCGCGTTCACGAAACTGACGACCATGACTGTAGTCGCCGAAGACGACTGGATGAGTGCGGTGATGAGCAGGCCGGTCAGGACGCCCGCCAGACGGTTCTTTGTCATGGCAGACAAAATATTCCTGAGTTTGTTACCGGTGAGCTTCTGCAGGCTTTCACTCATTATCTTCATCCCATACAGGAAGAGCGCCAGAGAGCCTGCCAGCTTTAGAAAATCGAAAAGACTGTAATTCATATTCAAAAAAATAGTGTATATTTAGTGTGCAAATATAGACATAAATTATCTGTTTGCGAATAAATGTAAATTATAAAAGTGAGAGTATGACAGATACAGTACGTGTGCATTGCCTCAACACAGACATATATAAAGATGTGAGAACAGGAACATCGTTACGCGAGCTTATAGCGGTTTTAGGCGTCACATCACCCTGTTCCATAATCAATGCGAAGGTAAACAACAAAACAGAATCGCTTGCATACAGGGTATATCGACCTAAAACAATAGAGTACGCAGACTTGACCCACTCGTCGGCCATGCGTACCTATGTACGTTCGCTTTGCTTTATCCTGGCAAAGGCGGTGGACGACACCCTGCCCCATGCCGCGACGCATATCGAACATGCCGTAGCCCGGGGATATTATTTCCGGATCGAGGCAGAGACGCCGGTCGGAGATCGGGAACTGGCGGCCATTCGCCGGAGGATGAGAGAGATTGTGGAGGCAGATATTCCGTTTGTCCGGGTCGAAGAGGAGACGGAGAGAGTGGTGACGCTGTTTCGCGAGCGGGGGATGGAGGACAGGGCGCGGCTGCTTGAGACGTCAGGACTGCTTTATGCCCGCTACTCGATGCTGGAAGGGTATGTCGACTATTTTTACGGCAGTCTGACCCCTTCCACCGGTTATATTACCCTGTTTGACATCCGGCAGCACAACGACGGCTTCCTCCTCCGGGTGCCCAACCGCGAAAATCCCGTGGAACTGGAACCGGAGATTCAACAGGAAAAGCTGCTGAGTGTCTACCGGGAACATTTGAAGTTTCTGAAGATAAGCGGCCTCAATAATGTAGGTGACTTGAACCTGGCGAACCGGGAAAACCGCATGTCGGAAGTGATACAGGTCGCCGAGGCATATCAGGCCAACCGGATTGCTGCCATTGCGGAGGAGATTACCCGTCGCTTCAGAGAAGAAGGCGTACGGGTTGTGCTGATCTCGGGGCCATCCTCATCGGGAAAGACCACTTTCCGCAAGCGGCTCGAAGTGCAACTGCTGGTGAATCTGCTGAAGCCGGCAGGTATTTCGCTCGACGACTATTTTGTCGACCGGGACCGGACGCCTCCGGACGAACACGGGGAGAAGGATTATGAATCGCTCTATGCCCTCGACCTGAAGCTGTTTGAACAGCAGATGCTCACGCTCGTGGCCGGCGGGGAGATTGAGATACCGTCGTATAACTTCGTGACAGGCCGGCGGGAATTCAAAAAAAACCGTCTGAAGATGGAAGATGACTGCATCCTGATCGTGGAAGGGATACACGGCCTGAATCCGGAACTGACGGAGCATATACCCCCCGAAAAGAAGTTCATGGTATACGTCTCCGCGCTGACGACCATTTCGCTGGACGATCATAACTGGATTCCGGCCTCGGACAACAGACTGATCCGACGCATCGTGCGCGACTATCGTTACCGGGGTTATTCGGCAGAACAGACCATTTCCCGCTGGGACAGCGTCCGGCGCGGCGAAGACAGGTGGATTTTCCCCTATCAGGAGAATGCCGATGTGATGTTCAACTCGGCCATGATTTATGAACTGGCCGCCATTCGCCGGCACGCCGAGCCGATCCTGATGCGTGTGCCGCGCACCGTGCCGGAATATTCCGAAGCATACCGTCTGCTCAAATTCCTGCGTTATTTCAACTATATCCCCGACCGTGAACTTCCGCCGACCTCGCTGCTCCGCGAATTTCTGGGAGGAAGCAGTTTCAGATATTGATACCATGTCAGATATTATATGTGCCGTCTCCACCCCTCCCGGCATGGGAGCGATAGCCGTTATCCGTCTTTCGGGCGAAGGAAGTGGCGCCCTTGTCGACCGGATTTTTCATTCCCCCTCCGGAAAGAAACTGAGTGAAGTGGCCGCCAATACCGTTCATTTCGGAGAGATCGTGACCGGCGACGAAGTGCTGGATGAGGCACTTGTCACCGTCTTCCGCGCCCCCCGTTCGTTCACGGGAGAAGAAAGCGTAGAAATATCCTGTCACGGCTCCGCGTATGTCCGGCAGCGGATCCTGCAGTTGCTGATCGAAAAGGGAGCCCGTTCAGCCCGCCCGGGCGAGTTTACGCAGCGCGCCTTCCTGAACGGAAAGATAGACCTCAGTCAGGCCGAAGCCGTAGCCGATCTGATCGCATCCACGTCAGCCGCCATGCACCGGCTGGCCATAAGCCAGATGCGGGGAGGATTCTCGGAAGAGCTGGCACAGCTGCGGCAGCAGTTGCTGGACTTCACCACGCTCGTAGAGCTGGAACTCGACTTTGCCGAAGAGGATGTGGAGTTTGCCGACCGTCGCCGGCTGGAGGAGCTTGCACTGGAGATCCTTCGCCGGATCACCCTCCTGGCAGATTCGTTCGACGCCGGCAATGCCGTGAAGAACGGCATACCCGTAGCGATCGTAGGCAAGCCGAATGTAGGCAAGTCAACGCTGCTGAACGGCCTGCTGAGGGAGGAGAGGGCCATCGTGTCCGACATCCCGGGCACGACGCGCGATACGGTTGAAGAGACCGTCTGCCTCCACGGACAGCAGTACCGCCTCATCGACACGGCCGGTCTGCGGCAGGGCGCCGCCGACAGGATTGAAGCGATGGGCATCCGGCGCAGCGTGGAAACGGCGCAGAAGGCCTCCGTCATCCTTTACCTGTTCGACCTGACGGCCGAAGATCCGGCCACAGCACGTTCCGCCGGCCGGTGGCTGTTTGACCTGAAGAAGCCGCTCCTGATGGTGGGGACGAAGAATGATCTGGCGCGCAGCACACCGCCGGGCGGG
>JAIRSV010000014.1 GCA_031255275.1 Proteiniphilum sp. | reverse complement strand
CGCCCGAGTGGCAAGGGGCGGGAGCACCCGCCCCGACGAACGAAAGAAAACAGGGCAAGGCATGGCCTTGCCCTGTACATTATATATATGGCCGTCGCGTAGCGACGGTATATTGTTGGTAGAAGAATCATGTAAATCACGTAAATCAAAAGAATCACGGTTCAGACAATTAGCAAAGAAATCGCTCGTCGGGGCGGGTGCTCCCGCCCCTTGCCGCTCCGGCGTTCCCCGAGCTGGTTTTCTCTTTCTTCATTTTTAATTCTTCATTTTTAATTCTTCATTGAGAAAGGGCGCTCCCCGAGCTAGATGTTTTTGTGGGTCACATCATCACATTATCATTCTCCACTTCTTTACTTCTTCTCATCTCCTCATTAGCTTTTATTTTGTACTTTTGTCTCTCTCTAAAAGAATTCATCTCCCATTATGAACGAAGAAAAGGATATAAAGCTGACTGTTTATAATACCCTCAGCAGGACTAAAGAGCCTTTTGAACCCCTGCGCCCGCCTTTCGTGGGCATGTATGTGTGCGGCCCTACTGTTTACAGCGACATACACCTGGGGAATTGCCGTACCTTTATCTCTTTCGATATGATATACAGATACCTGCTTCACCTCGGATACAAGGTGCGGTATGTGCGCAACATCACTGACGCGGGTCATCTGGAGGGTGACCGGGACGAGGGTGACGATAAGTTTGCCAAAAGAGCCGGACTGGAACAGCTGGAACCAATGGAGATCGTACAGAAATATACGCTCGGATTCCATGAGGTGCTGTCTCTCTTCAACACGCTTCCCCCCGGCATCGAACCGACTGCTACCGGACATATCACGGAACAGATAGAGATGATCAAAAAGATCATAGCCCGGGGATATGCCTACGAAATAAACGGCTCCGTCTACTTCGACGTGCAGAAGTATGGCAGGGAGCATGATTACGGTCAACTCACCAACCGGAAGCCGGATGAGTTGCTGGAAGGTACGCGCGAACTGGGCGGACAGGACGAAAAACGGGGACGGCTTGACTTTGCCCTTTGGATCAAGGCGAAACCGGAAACCCTGATGCAGTGGCCCTCACCGTGGGGCTGGGGGTTTCCCGGATGGCACATAGAATGTTCGGCCATGAGCACAAAATACCTGGGCGTGACATTCGACATACACGGTGGCGGAATGGATCTCCAGGCAACCCACCATACTAACGAGATCGCCCAGTCGAGGGCCTGCAACGGCACCGCGCCCGCAAAATACTGGATGCACACCAATATGCTGACCGTGAACGGCGTCAGGATGTCGAAAACGGCGGGCAACGGCTTCTTGCCCCGCGAACTGTTCAGCGGCAACCATCCGCTGCTCGAACAGGGCTATTCGCCGATGACGGTACGCTTCTTCATGGCACAGTCGCACTACAGGAGCACGCTCGACTTCTCTAACGAGGCGCTGAAGGCTGCCGGGAAGGGTTACGCAAAGCTGATGGAAAGCCTCTCGGTACTGGAGAAACTCTCTCCCTCGGCCACCTCCTCGGTCGATATTGCCGGACTGGAAGAGAAATGCCATGCCGCCATGAACGATGACTTCAACAGCCCCGTATTGATAGCCCGCCTGTTTGACGGGGTACGCATCATCAACTCGGTCAGCGACGGGAAGGAAACCCTCTCTGCTTCCGACCTGGATATGCTGAGGAGGCTGATGCACACATTTATTTTTGATGTGCTGGGACTGCGCGACGAATCTAAAAGCGCGGACGGAAGCGGAATAATCGAAGGGTTGATGAAACTGATCATCAATATCCGCAAATCGGCGCGGGAAAACAAAGACTGGAATACTTCCGACAGGATACGCGACGAACTGAAAGCTATCGGCGTGGAAATAAAAGACGCCAAAGAGGGCGCAGAATGGAAAATTTAAACAGTTTCTAAATAAAACAATCATTCATCATGTCAGTAAAACGCGTGACATTCGCCTCAAAGATCGGCGTAGTGGCCGCCGCCGCAGGATCGGCCGTAGGCCTGGGCAACATCTGGCGCTTCCCGAGCCAGACCGCCGACGGCGGAGGTGCCATTTTTATTCTTGTCTACATCGGCTGCATCCTCTTCTTCGGCATACCGCTTATGGTAAGCGAATTTCTGGTGGGAAGGGCTTCGCGCGCCAATGCCGCCGGCGCCTATCACAAGCTCTCGCCCGGCACGCCGTGGAAGTGGGTCGGCAGGCTGGGCGTACTCACCGGCTTCGTCATCATGGGCTTTTACATGGTAGTTTGCGGCTGGACGCTTGTCTACCTCATCCAGTCGCTTTCGGGACATCTTTCCGGCGTGACCGACTTCGCCGCCAACTTCGCCGTCCTGCAGGGCGATCCCGTGAAACAGACGGTCTGGATGATCCTGTTCACGCTCCTGACCACCTTCTTCATCCTGTCGGGCGTGAAGAAGGGAATCGAACAGTCAGCAAAAATACTGATGCCCCTGCTCTTCCTGCTGCTCATCGTGCTGGCCGTCCGCGCCGTCACGCTCGACGGAGCGCTGCCGGGAATCAATTTCCTGCTCAAGCCCGATCTGTCGCATGTCAAATCGACCCTCTTTCTCGACGCGATGGGACAGGCCTTCTTCTCCCTCTCCCTCGGGATGGGTTGCATGATCACCTACGGATCCTACTTCAGAGACAGGACGCCCCTCCTCAAGACATCGGTACAGGTCGCCGTGCTCGACACCCTTGTCGCCGTGCTCGCCGGCATGGTAATCTTTCCCTCCGCGTTTGCCCTCACCGCGCACCCCGAAACCATCGTCAGCGACCTCGTGGCCGGCGGCCCCGGACTGCTCTTCATCACACTGCCGGAACTGTTCAACCAGATGCCGGGATCTATGATCTGGAGTACCCTCTTCTTCTGCCTGCTGGCACTGGCCGCGCTCACCTCCACCATCTCCCTGATGGAAGTGGTAACGGTATACATCCACGAAGAGTACCACATCCCGCGCAGGATAAGCGCCCTGTTCGTGACGGCCGGAATAATCATCCTGGGGGTATTTTCGTCGCTCTCCGCCCCGTTTTTTAACATACTGGACATCGCCTCCGCCAAATTCATGCTCCCGATCGGAGGCCTTTTCATCTCCCTCTTCGTCGGCTGGCACCTCGACCGCAGGCTGATATTCGTGCAACTCTCAAGCGGCGGGACGCTGAAGCCGGGCATCCTGTTCATGAAAACCTATATATTCCTGTTACGGTACGTCGCCCCCATCGCCATACTGGCCATCTTTATCTACGGACTGGCTTGGTAAATTCTCTCTTCGCTCCTCGCAGTCGCAATGACGGCTGCGACGGTTCAGCCTCACGGCGTCATTGCGAACGCAGTGAAGCAACCAGAAAAGTTTCACAAAGAAAATTTACATGTTACCAAGTCATTTAATAGAGGAGTTAGGTAACGAAAAAATATCCAAAACCTTTCTTTGCCCCGTTTTCTTCTAAGTCTTGTTCGTAAAAATTGGGCGTTGGAGTAAGGAGTAAGGCAGTTCCCATTTCTTTACCCTTTGATTGTGTGCTAATCCGGCATTTTTTAAATTCCGCTTCATTCATTTCGTATTTTTCTCCACAAGGATCCGCTATTTTAATCTTGTATCTTGATTTTCCGGAGAAGAAAGCAGGCTTTTTCTCAATTGAATAACACACCACAAAGTGGTTTTGGTTCCAATGTAAAATACAGGGAAGAGGAGCCTCCCCGGCTAATTGCTCAAAGTCGCACCGGACTTGTATTGTGCGGAACCCAACATGTTCGGCGGCGTCACTTATGCCAAGCATTGAAACTCCAAGACGAGTGATAAAACAACGTTCTCTTAAGAATTGCAGGCTAAAACGACGCCCATAATATTGGGCAATCATTCGCAGACAGGTAGTACCGCAATCCATCAGATCCGGTTGAGTATAAAGAGGGAAAGCCTTCACGGTTATATTTAAATTTGTATTTTGGTGTTGGTTAATTTTACCTACTCAACAACATCAATCCGCATATTCTCGAAATCGAGCAATATCTTTTTTCCCAGGTTCTTGAAAAAGGGGTACCCCACATGACCGTCAAAAGTTTCTTGAACTTGCTGACCGGGCAGGGAATAGATCTGAATCAGGTTGTCTT
>JAIRSV010000029.1 GCA_031255275.1 Proteiniphilum sp. | reverse complement strand
ATCAAAGAAATCCGATGGGGAACTGCATGGTCATGCAATGCAGCGAACCGTGCTGCCGGATAAGCGGCCGGCAGTCCACGCCGATGGCCTCGTGGTCGGGAAAGGCCTTCTGCAACTGCCTCTTCGCAATCAGATCCTTCCCCGTGCCGTAGAACGGGATCAGCACCGCGTCGTTAATAATCAGAAAATTGGCATACGTGGCCGGCAGACGTTCTCCGTCACACCAGACGGGATCAGCCATCGGCAGCGCGATCAGGCGATAGGGACGGCCGTCGTACGCCGCAAACGATTCCAGTTCCCTTTCCATCGCCTTCAGTTCCCCGTAATGCCCGTCGCCGGGATCGTCACACTTCACATAAGCAATGGTCCGCCCGTCGCAGAAGCGCGCAAGCGTATCGACATGACCGTCGGTATCATCGCCCGCCAGGTATCCGTGGCGGAGCCACAGAATACGTTCGACCCCCAGACTCCGTTTCAGGAACCGTTCGATTTCCCCCTCCGTCATCGGCTGATTGCGGTTGGGAGCCAGAAGGCAGCGCGCCGTGGTGAGGACGGTACCTCTTCCGTCCGATTCTACGGAACCTCCCTCCAGGATAAAGTTCAAATGATTGTGACGGGCCACTTCGGGCCGGAACAGGGCTTTTTCAAACAGTTTGGCCGTAATCAGGTTATCACGGTCGGCAGCGAATTTCAGTCCCCATCCGTTGAAACCGAAATCCGAAATGACCGGTCTGTCATCGACAAAGAGCGAAATCGCCCCGTGATCCCGCGTCCAGCTGTCGTTACTCTCCATCTCGACGGGGATAAGGTTCCTCCGCTCATCCCGCGAAAAATGCCTCTCTACCTCACCCGCATCACTGCATACAACCAGCAGCCTTTCCCTCCTGAGAATCTCCCTCGCGAAGGCGACGCAACAGGCCGTAACCTCATCCAGATCTCTCGCCCAGTCCATACCCCGGTGCGGCCAGGTAACCTGCACGGCGCTCTGCGGATACCACTCCGCCGGGAAAACAGTGCCGGCCATACGCGTTAACCCTCCATGCTCCCCCGGACGATGCCGCGGCTCGACGAACGAATAAATTCCAGGACGCGGTTACGATCCTCCGTTTCAGGCAATTCTTTCTGGATCCGCTCCGTCGCCTGCGAGATGTTGTAGCCGGACTGATACAGGTAACGGTATATTTCCTGAATGGAATTGATCCGTTCACTGGCAAAATTCCTGCGTCTCAGCCCGATTACGTTCAGCCCTACAAACGTGATCGGCTCCCGTCCCACCATGACGTAGGGAGGAATATCCTTCCCTATTTTGGATCCGCCCTGTATCATCACATGAGCGCCGATTCGGGTAAACTGGTGTACCAGCGCCCCTCCGCTGATAATCGCATAATCGTCAATCTCTACCTCGCCGGCCAGCTGGGTGGAATTGCCCAGGATCACATGATTGTTCAGCACACAATCGTGCGCCACGTGGCTGTAAGCCATGATCAGGCAATTGGTTCCCACCTTCGTGAAACCCCTCGAGGCAGTCCCTCTGTTCACCGTAGCACATTCGCGTATGATAGTATTATCCCCAATGATCGCCTCCGTATTTTCACCCCAGAACTTGAGATCCTGCGGAATGCCGCCTACCGTGGCGTGAGGAAAAACGGTACAGTTTTTCCCGATACGCGCCCCGTACAGCACCGTAGCATGAGACATAATCCGCGAACCGTCTCCTATTTCCGTATTGCCGTCGATACAGGCAAAAGGTTCTACAATCACACCGTCCCCAAGTCTGGCATCGGGATGTACATAAGCTAAAGAAGAAACACTATTCATATACCCGGATAATTTTATCTTATTTGTTTTTAATGATTTGTGCCGTGAAATCGGCTTCCGAGACCACCCTCTCTCCGAGGAAGGCCAGTCCGCGCATAGTAGCAATCCCCCTGCGCAATTCAGTGGTAAGCTCTACCCTGAAGATAACGGTATCCCCCGGAACCACTTTGTGTCTGAACTTCACGTTATCGATTTTGAGAAAATAGGTGGAATATCTTTCCGGCTCATCCAGTCCGGCAAGGACGAGCAATCCTCCCGTCTGTGCCATCGCCTCTATCTGCAGTACACCCGGCATCACCGGCTCCTGCGGAAAGTGCCCGACAAAAAAGGGCTCGTTCGTCGTAATATTTTTTACCCCTACAATATACTTGTCCGTCATTTGTATAATCTTGTCCACCATCAGGAATGGATAACGGTGAGGCAACAGTTCGCGGATACGGTTATTATCCATGACCGGTTCCCTGGCAGGATCATAAACGGGTGGCTGCACTTCGTTGAGCTTAATATCTCTGCGGATCAGCCGCGTCAGCTGATTGTTGATCCTGTGCCCCGGACGCGTGGCGATGAGCCGTCCTTTGATCGGCTTCCCGATAAGCGCCATGTCGCCGATAACGTCGAGAAGCTTGTGGCGCGCCGGTTCGTTGGGAAACATCAGTTCTCGGTTATTCAGATAACCCAGTTCCTCGGCATCATGATGCGGTACATTCAGTTCATCGGCAATATCATCCAGTTCCTTCTGCGACAGCTTCTTTTCGTAGATCACAATTGCATTGTCCAGGTTTCCTCCCTTGATAAGCCCTGCTTTGCGCAGCTGCTGAATATCCCGTACAAAGACGAATGTGCGTGATGGAGCAATCTCCGTTTCAAAATCGGTCACGGAGTCCATCGACGCCGACTGGTTGGGGATAAACTGTGAATTGAATTCTATGAAGGAGTTGACGCAAAACGAATCGTCGGGTAACAGTGCCAGCTTTGAACCGGTCTCCGGATCGGACACTTCTATCTTCTTGCGCACGACATAAAAATCCTTATCCTTATTCTGTTCCACAATACCTGCCCTGCGGATCTCCTTCACATACTCGAGGGCGCTTCCGTCGAGGATGGGAAATTCGGACGCATTGACTTCCATCAGACAGTTGTCTACACCCAGGGCAAACAGTGCGGAAAGTCCGTGTTCGATGGTACTCACGGTGGCATCCCCCTTTCCGATTACCGTTCCCCGCTGCGTATTCACCACATTTTCGGCCAGCGCTTCTATTACGGGCTGATTCTCCAGGTCGACCCTCTTTATCTTATATCCGTAATCCACAGGCGCGGGATTGAACGTTACTATAATATCCAATCCCGTGTGAAGGCCTACGCCGCTTAGCGTGAAGCTGTTCTGTAATGTTTTTTGTTTCACCTTATATTTTGTTTATTTCTCATTTCTCCTATTTATGCGCAAAGATAACATCATGTAAACAATTTTACCTCATGCATGATGAATAAAATGTACTTTTAGCGAATCTTTGATAAGCAGTTGCACAGTGTTTTTCTAATCCGCGAAATAAGTGGCGACCGCTAAACGGAGCTGTCCGGGTGTTGTATGGGGGAGTATGTCGCTCAATCATCCGAAGCGAGTTTCTTTTTCAGTTCGAGCAGTTCTCTTTCCAAAGTATTCAGTTTCCGGTACATGTCCGGCAGCCTGGGCATGAGTATGCCTGCTTTGAAAAAGCTCTTCACGGGGATGGCCGGTGAGCCCATGATTTCCGACCCTTCGCGGGTATTGCTGATAATCCCTGACTGTGCGCCAATCCGGCTGTTTTTCCCGATGGTGATGTGTCCGCCGATACCTACCTGTCCGCCAAGCACGCAGTTTTCTCCGATCCGGGTGGAGCCGGCTATTCCTACCTGTGCTGCCATAGCGGTATGTTCGCCGATTTCGCAATTGTGGGCTACCTGTATGAGGTTATCGAGTTTCACTCCGCGGCGTATCACGGTGGAGCCCATCACGGCCCGGTCGATGGCTGTGTTGGCGCCGATTTCCACATCGTCTTCGATGAGGACGTTCCCCAGTTGGGGGATTTTACGGTATACTTCTTCTTCTCTCGAGAAGCCGAAACCGTCTGCGCCGATTACGGCGCCGGAGTGTATGACGCAATTGTTGCCTATCACGCAGTTGTGATAGATCTTTACTCCGGAATAGATGACGGTATTTTTCCCGATCTTCACGTTCTCGCCTATGTAGGATTGGGGGTATATCTGGGAGTCGTCGCCGATTTCTGCTCTGTCGCCGATATATGCGAACGCGCCGGCATAGATTCGTTCTCCGATCTTTGCGCCGGGGGCGATGAAGCTCATTGTATCGATGCCGTTCTTGCGCGGGAAGCTTTTGTTCACTACTTCCATCAGCGAGGCCAGTGCGGCGTAGACGTTGGGGACTTTTATGAGGGTGGCGCCGACGGGTTTTTCCGGTTCGAAATCGCTGCTTACAAGTATAATATCGGCGCCGGTATTATAAATATGGTGCGTGTATTTCGGATTGGCGAGAAATGTGACGGTTCCGGTACTTCCTTCTTCGATCTTTGAAAAATTGGAAACTTTTACATCCGGATTGCCGATTACTTTTCCTTTTAGCAATTCGGCTATTTGCTTTGCAGTGAAAGTCATTAATATAGCTGTTTTGTTTTAATGCTGTTGAAACTCCTCACCAGCGGCATATCCATCATTCCCCCTGCCGGGATTCACGACCATGAAAAGCTAAAAAAGGCATCAACAATCACTCTGTTTACGTTTTAGGACGCAAATTAACAACTATTTTTCTATCTTGTCACAAATAAATTCATAATATACATTAAACAAAGCGGAATGTAAATTTGCGTAATTCAAAATTATGTGATACTTTTGCAGGCATCTTTTCGGGATGTAGCTCAGTCCGGTTTAGAGTACGCGTCTGGGGGGCGTGTGGTCGCTGGTTCGAATCCAGTCATCCCGACAGTAGATTGAATGAATTCTCAGAAGTCCTTTATTCTTTAGTGAGGGTGTGTCGGAGCGGACACACCCTTTTTTTATTGTTGTTTCCCGTATTTGAGCCTCAAATATTCCCGCGTTTGCGAATCTCCTGCAAAATTGTGTGTGTTCCAGATACATACTTGCCCATGCGACGTTCTGACGCACGAACGTGTCACGCACTAACGCGCGAACGTGCCACGCACTAACGCACGAACGCGAAACGCACTAACGCACGAACGTGCCATGCTCTAACGCACGAACGTGTGAGGTTCGAACGCTCGGATGTGCAATGCCCTAACGCTCAAATCATTTGTAAAACCGTATGTTTGCAGATTGACCCGTATTTATGTATAGACTCAGACTCATGATTTTGCAGGTGATCTGTGTTTGCGCCTCTAATATTCCCGCAGGTGTATGTGTATTGGTATGTAAGGAGGGGGGGGAACGGTCACCGAAACATTCCGAAGATCTGTTGAATGCCGTTTATGAGTTGATCGACTTCTTCTCTGGTATTGTAAATGGCCAGGGAGACGCGGACGGTGCCTTCTACGCCCAGTTCGCGCATCAGAGGTTCGGCGCAGTGATGTCCGGTGCGGACGGCGATTCCCATCCTGTCGAGCAGTGTGCCCATGTCGTAGGGGTGAATGTTGCCTGCCTGAAAGGAGATGACGCTGCTTTTGTCGGCGGCATTTCCCAGGATGCGCAGTCCCGGCAGGGTGAGCAGTTTCCCGGTGGCGTAGCGGTACAGCTCGCGCTCATAGCGGTCAATATTCTCCAGACCGAGGGTGGTGATGTAGCGGAGGGCTGTCGCCAGCGCTGCTGTTCCCACATAGTCGGGCGTGCCTGCTTCGAATTTGTATGGCAAACGGTTGTATGTGGTTTTCCGGAACGATACGCTTGCTATCATCTCTCCTCCGCCCTGGTAGGGGGGAAGGGCGTCGAGCCATTTTTCCTTTCCGTACAGCACGCCGACACCGGTCGGGCCATACGCTTTGTGCGAGGAGAAGGCGAGAAAGTCGCAGTCTATCGCCCGGACGTCGACGGGGCGGTGCTGTATGCTTTGGGCTGCGTCAATCAGTACGGGGATGTCGTGCCGGTGCGCTGCTTCTATGATCCGGCTGACGGGGTTGACGGTGCCCAGGACATTCGAGATGTGGGTTACGGCTATCAGTCTGGTGCGGGGTGTGATTTTTTTCTCGAGTTCTTCCGGGATCAGTTCGCCGCCGGCGCTGATGGGTGCTACTTCCAGCTTGAGGCCGTAGTGTTCGCACTGCAGTTGCCAGGGTACGATATTGGAATGGTGTTCCATCGCGGTGATCAGTATCTCGTCGCCTTCCCGGCAGAGGGTTCGGCAGAAGGATGTGGCTACGAGGTTGATTGATTCTGTGGTGCCGCGGGTGAAGACGATTTCGTCGGAAGAGGTGGCATTGAGGTATTCCCGCACTGTTTGCCGGGCGGCTTCATGTTCGTCGGTCGCGGCCTGGCTGAGGTAGTGTACGCCTCTGTGTACGTTGGCGTTGGTGGTGGAGTACATCTCGCTGATCTTGTCTATCACGCACTGTGGCTTTTGTGTGGTGGCGGCATTGTCGAAATAGATGAGTGGCTTTCCGTATACTTTCTGCGAGAGTATCGGGAAGTCGTTGCGTATCTTCTGTATGTCCGGTTCTTGCACTGTCTTCAATCTTCTTTTATTTATATATTCCGCTATTCCCGCAATGTGTCAGTTCGCCGCGGAAGCGTTTGTCGATAAGGGTGGTCAGTTGCTCCCGCAGCGCGGGGATGCGTATCATGTCTACTACGTCGCGGGTGAATGCTGTCATGAGCAGCAGGCGGGCTTCTTCTCTGCTGATGCCGCGGGCGCGCATGTAGAACAGGGCTTCTTCGTCGAGCTGTCCGGTGGTGAGTCCGTGGGAGCATTTCACATCGTCGGCATATATCTCAAGCAGTGGCCGGGAGAACATGCGTGCTGTGTCGGACAAAACCAGGTTGCGGTTTGTCTGATATGCCTGTGTCTTCTGCGCGTCCGTCCTTACCCGGATCTTCCCGCAGAAGGCGCCGGTGGCTTCGTCCTTCAGCACGTTCCTGAAGAGTTCGCTGCTGGTGCAGCCGGGCATGGCATGGTCGAGGAAGGCAAAGCTGTCGATATGTTGCTTTTTATCGCAAATGGCCAGTCCTCCCACGTGCGTCGCGGCATGTTTGCCCGACAGGCGAAAGCGGCAGTTGTTGCGCGTGTATCCGTTGTGGAGTGTGATGCTGTCCGTCACTACTTCCGAATGTCCTCGCTGCTCGCAGAAGAGGCTGCTCAGGCGCGTCACCTTCTCCGAGTTATCTTCCAGCTCGTAGAAATCGACCCGGGCTGAAGTGTCTGCAAACATTTCGGTCACCTGGGTCACCACGAAACGGACGTCGTCTGCGGTATGGTCGCAAACCAGCAGTTTGACCCGTGCATTCTCTCCGGCTATGATGAGGATTCTCCGGTTTACGTTCAGGTCAACGCCTCCGTGCAGGATATTGATCAGTTGCAGCGGCTTTTCGACCTCTACGTTTGCGGGAACGTAGAGTGCGAATCCGTCCCGGGCAAACATGGTGTTGTAGGCCGCGACCCCGTCGCCTGCCATATCGGCGATCCGGGCATAGTGTGCGTCGAACTGCGCGGGATACGCTTCGGCAAACTGCCGGAGGCTGCCTGCGAAAACGCCGTCGGGTAACCCTTCGGCCGGTGCTGCGCTGTCGTAATACCTGTCGTTGATGAGGATGAAGGTGTGCGTGGAAATATCGGGTACGTTGCACCTGAAGGCTTCATGGGGATTGACGGGAACGGGGATATTCCGGAGATTCAGCCCCAGATCCGCATCAAAGCGCCGTACGATGTCCGAGCGCCTGTAATCTTCCTGTACGGAGGAGGGAAATCCTGTCTGCCTGAATATGTCGAAGGCTGCATCCCGATGCCTGTTCAGCCCTTCCGCGGAATTGGCGTCCAGTTCGCCGCGATACTGCTCAAACAGGTCTGTATATTGTTGTTCAACCATTTTTATTCAGGGGTTACGGCTCTTGTCAGCCAGTCGTATCCTTTTCTTTCGAGTTCCAGGGCGAGTTCCGGCCCTCCGGACTTAACAATCTGCCCTGCATACAGGACGTGTACATAATCGGGTTTGATGTATTCCAGCAAGCGCTGATAGTGCGTGATAAGAATAATGGCGTTCTCTTTGGTACGCAGCCGGTTTACGCCGGCGGCGACTACTCTGAGTGCGTCAATATCGAGTCCGGAGTCGGTCTCGTCGAGGATGGACAGCTGCGGATCGATCATGGCCATCTGAAAGATCTCGTTTTTCTTCTTCTCTCCTCCGGAGAAGCCTTCGTTCACCGAGCGGTTCACCAGCTGGCTGTCCATACCCAGAAGTTCTCGCCTGTCGCGCATCAGCTTCAGGAAATCGGAAGCGGGCAAAGGTGCTTCGTTCCTGTATTTCCGGCGTGCGTTGACCGCTGCGCGCATGAAGTTGACCATACTCACCCCGGGAATCTCCACGGGGTACTGGAAACTGAGGAATATCCCCTCGCACGCCCGGTCTTCAGGCTCCATCCCGAGCAGTTCTCTTCCTTTGAAGAGGATGCTGCCGCGCGTAACCTCAAATTTAGGATTGCCGGCCAGCACCGACGAGAGGGTACTTTTTCCGGAACCGTTCGGCCCCATGATCGCATGTATCTCCCCTTCATTCACTTTCAGCTCTATCCCTTTCAGGATCTCCTTTTCTTCTACAACCGCGTGCAGGTTCTTTATCTCTAACATAATATCTATAAGACGTTTTATAATATACGGGCTGCGCCGTTGTCCGCGCGTCGCACGTAATTTCCGAATAACTGCCGAATAACTATCGAATAACTTTTTCTCTTTCCTCCTCCGCCCTGATCTTTTTGAAGAGATCCGAGGCAAACACAAAATCATTCAGCTTCTCGTTGGTAGTCTCCATTACCTCCGATTTGTTTCCTTCCCACTCCTTGACTCCTTCGTTGATAAAAATCACCTTGTCGCCAATATTGATCACCGAATTCATGTCATGCGAAACTACCACCGTCGTCATGGAAAAATCTTTCGTCAAGTCATAAATCAATTCGTCGATAAGCTGCGACGTCTTCGGGTCGAGACCCGAATTGGGTTCGTCGCAAAAAAGATATTTCGGATTCAGGGAGATAGCCCTCGCTATGGCCACCCTTTTCTTCATACCGCCGCTGATCTCCGAAGGAAAGAGGTTGGCCGCTTCCAGCAGATTCACCCTCTCCAGGCAAAACTCGGCGCGCTTCCTGCGCTCCCTCCGGTTATTCCGGGAAAACATGTCGAGCGGAAACAGTACATTCTCAAGCACAGTCTTCGAGTCGAAAAGCGCCGATCCCTGGAAAAGCATCCCAATGTCGCGACGCAACCGGCTCAACTCCTTCGACCTGAGCCCGACAAAGTTTCGTCCGTTATACCGTATCTCGCCCGAAGTGGGAGCCGTCAGCCCCACAAGGCATTTCAGCAGGACGGTCTTTCCCGAACCGCTTTTGCCGATGATCATATTCACCACCCCCTGCTCAAAGACAGTATTGATATTGTCGAGGACAACCTCGCCGTCAAATTCCTTACATAAATTCTTTACACTTATCATAAATCAGTCCTTCCTTCCACTTTAACCCATTACCAGGTGCGTAAACACCAGATCGCACACCAGGATCAGCACGCTGTTCATCACTACGGAATTGGTGCTGGCCTGTCCCACTTCCAGCGCCCCGCCCTTCGCGGTGTAGCCGAAGTAGGCGGCAACCGACGCGATGATGAAACCGAACAGCATTGACTTTCCTATCGAATACCAGATAAACGACTCCCGAAAGAAGACCTGCATGCCATAGACGTAAGTCTCCACCGACGGCGTTTCCAGAAACAGACAGATGATGTAGCCGCCGAACAGCCCCATGAACATGCTGAAGACAACCAGTACGGGCATAAATGCCACAAATGATACGATCTTCGGCAGAATCAAATAATTGGCGGAGTTGACGCCCATTATATCCAGTGCGTCGATCTGTTCGGTAATCCGCATCGTCCCTATTTCGGACGCTACGTTGGAACCCACCTTTCCGGCAAGGATAAGGCACATGATGGTCGACGAAAATTCCAGCAGGATAATTTCGCGCGATACCACGCCGACCGTAAACCGGGGCAGCATGGGCGAGTCGATATTCAGCGCAATCTGCAGCACGATGGCGGCGCCGATGAAAAGAGAGATGATCACTACAATCCAGATGGAGTTGACTCCCAGAAAATAGATCCCTTTCATAAATTCCTTCATAAATTCCTTCATCCTGTCGGGAACGGCAAGCACCCGTTTCAGCAGCAAGGCATACTCACCCACACGCTCGAAGGAACGGAGAAGCTTCTTGTGGCCTTTTCTGTCAGTATTATACTTCATGTAAATTTCTCAAAGATAGTTATTATATTTTTTCACCTTCGGGGGGGTCAGAGATCTTTCAGCAGGAGATCGCCGCTCCCGTTGTGGAGACCCTTGCGGGTGTTCAGCAGCGCCTTCCAGTGTTCGTGAAAATTCCCCGCTATGTCGATCATGAAGTCTTCCGAACCCTGTTCGTCCAGCCGGGAGATTAACCGGTTCACCGTGATCAGGCTGATGTCTGCGGCGGGCTGGAATGCCGGTACACGCTCATCGTCTTCCGAAGGGGTCACCGAAATGATCTTCAACTCCACCAGCTGATCCAGAATATCGTTGGTAAGCCGTCCGGGCGCCTTGCACCTCACCGATATACGGTCGGCCGTGAGCGGCGGCTTCTCGTCGGCAAAACGCTGGACAATCTCCGAAGCGATCATCAGCGTGAAGAAATCTCTGTAGCGGCGGCTGATATGGCGCGTCTCCTTCTCGAACGAAAACTTCCGCACGTTCTGCACTGCGTAGGAGACCTCGGCGCCGATCAGCACGATGAACCACGACATCTGTATCCACAGCAGCATAAGGGGTATGGCCGCAAATGTGCCGTAAATGGCATTATAGCGGGTAATCCACATCTGTCCGCCGAGGTAGAGCATCTGGAAGAACTGAAATGCCGTCCCCGCGATTATGCCCGCAATCAATGCGTTCATGAACTTCACTTTCGTATTGGGAAGAAACCGGTAGAGCGCCGTGAACAGAAGGATCATCAGCACGAAGGGCACAATGTCCAGCAGGCGGGGGATGAAGGGATAGAGGATATAGATGATCTTGAGTGTATCGTTCTGCGGATAGCTGAAAATGTTCAGCGCGTTGACCAGGATAAAGAAGACGGGCATGAAAAGTACCATTGAGGTATAATCGGTCACCTTGCGTCCGATGCCTCTTCCCCGGCTCACCTGCCATATTTTGTTGAGGTTTCCCTCGATGTCGTTAAAGAGGATAAGGACGGTGTAGAGGAACAGCAGAATCCCTATTCCGGCAAACAGGCCGCCGCCCTTTGCCTCTTCGAGCGAATTGTCGATGATCCGGAACAGGAGGTTGAGAAATTCGCGGGTGCGTTCTTCGGCCGAAAGCTCTCCGTCGCCGGCGACGCCGGTGGAAAGATTGCGGAAGGTAGCCGTCTCGTGCGCTTCATAGCTGACGGTGTCCGTCGCGTCTGTCCTTCCGAAGACGGCTGTCGCGCTGTCGGGTTTCGTTGCGTCCGTCACGACAGCTGCCTCTCCGGGATGGCCGCCTCCCAGCATGAAACTGAAGATGCTGCTCTCCATAATATTCTCGATGCCAAACCCGCGGGCTATGGCGAAGATGATGGCAAGCAGCGGTACTATGGAGAGGAGCGTCCTGTATGTGAGTGACCGTGCACTGGCGGCAATATCCAGTTCCTGCACGTTCCGGACGGTGAGCATGATCGTCTTTATCGCGTCATACAGGATGTTTTTCTTGCCCGAGAGCGTTTCGGGATTCTGGCGCCAGATGCCGTAAGAGAGGAAAAGGATCAGTGTCTTTATTCTGATCCTCAACCGCTCAAGCCGGCCGGGCCTTTCCTCTTCCGGTTCGTATCTTTTTCTTTTCCTCGCCATGACGTCCTGTTTTCTTGAAAAAGCAGTCTGAAAAAAAACAGCAGGTCTGTAAGCCGGGTTCTGTGTTCCGATGAATCGGACGTTTGTCATTTATCTACGGAAAAGCGTTGCCGCTTCCCTTTAGCGGCCTACCCCCCGGCGTCGGGCGAGCAACCCTCGGATGCCGGTGTACATGGCCTTGCAACCCATAAAAACGTACGGCGCGCTGCATCGCTGCAGCGCCCGACAGGCTCTTACCCTGTCTTTTCACCCTTACCCCGACCTTCACTGGGCCGCGGCGGTTGTTTTCTGTTACGTTTATCCACCCTTGCGAATGGCTTCCCGTTAGGAAGTATGGCGCTCTGCGTTGCCCGGACTTTCCTCCGCGACTTGGCGCCGCAGCGACAAACCGACCTGCTGCGGCTGCAAAAGTAATACTAAATTAGCGATTAGATCCTATTCGCTTCTATTTTTTCACATTTTTGATTTTTAATGGAAAAATATGCGGGGTTAAACCCTTCGATTTGGCCTTTCAATTCTGTTAATTTTCGAGAATTATTTCCCCGAAACCGGCTTCCGGAGTTGGTTCCTTTTTTTGCGGGAATAGCGCGGGCTTTTTGACAAAAAAAAAGGATTTTTTGACAACGGATATACCGAATGAAGCTTATACCTTTGTAAGGCGCTTTGAGGCGTGTCACCTTCGCAATAAAATTATTTAAAAAAACAGGTTCCCGAATGTGATATTTGCCGAAACAGATTTAGAATGTCAAAAATTAAACTAAATGAAAAATTCGATGAAAGAGACCCGTTCATCGGGAAGTCTTTTGAACAGCATTAGCCGCTGGCACGGCGGGATAGATGATCAGTTTACCAATATCGACAACCTGGTGAACTGTATTATGGAGCATCAGCCGGGGTGGTCGGTCCCGCCTGAACTGCTCGCGGAGGTGACGGAGTGCCGTGATCAGTTGAGGGAACTGATCGTCCGCTGCAGGGGCAGTAACGCTTCGCGTACCGACCGGCAGCTGCGCAATGCGCTCCTCAAGTCGACCGTGGGTTTCTGTCTGCTGCAGATGAAGATTTGGGCTTATGACGAGTATGAGGCCGGTCTGCTGAAACCGGGAGATATTCACCGGCTCGGTTTTCTGCTGCCCGGAAAGGTGGGTCGTATCAAAATTTATGATGCAAGGCCTGAGGTGAGGGTGTCGGTTGTGGGTAAAAAAACGATCAGGGTGATCATCGAACAGGCGGGAGACGAGCCTGACGAACAGGTGATGCACGGATGGCCGCATGGTTTGAAAAATGCGCTTGTCGTCGTCACGGCGGACGACGAGAAGACGGAGGTACTGCACGTGATTACTGCACGACTGTATAACAGTATCCGTTTGCCGGGAAATTCGCGCGGAAAGAGGTTCTTTATTAAAGCTTCGTTTCTCAAAAATGAGGATGATCTTCCGCGATTCGGCAGGCAGCGTCCCTTTTTCATACCTCTTGATGATGAGGATTTCGCTGCGGCTGCCGATCGTCAGTATCACGAGGACTTCGAGGCGCAGCTGAGGGAGACGGAGCTTCAGCGGCAGGAGATAGACCGGCTGAACTTTGAACTGGGTAACAGAAATCAGTTCCGCTCGTGAGGAACGGACGGAGGGAGGATTCCCGCATATTGCCGAATGTTTATTCGTATTATTAATAACTTAACAAAGATTTACGATGATGAGGATGTTGAATTTTATACTTGTGATGATCGCGACGATGCTGTGCACGTCGGCGTGTATGTCTGACACTGAGGATATTTCCAGCAACATGGAAAAGTTTAAGGAGTGGCAGAGGGTGGCTAACGAGAACATCCGCGCGCTGCAGGAAATAGTGCAGGCGGTGCAGGATGGTGTTCGTGTTACGGAGGTAAAGGATGCTTACGATCCCGATTCGGATGACGAATACATGTATACCTGGTTCTACCTTGAGAAGCAATTGCCGATAAAAATCACCCAAGATGTCCCCGGTGCGGAGGATAACGAGGAGGACGCCGGATATACGCCGCTGATTGGTATCAAGCTGTATGACGGTGATAGCAGGTATTACTGGACGGTGGACGGCAGCTGGCTGCTGGACTCTGACGGAAGACGTATCCCCGTGGCGAGCGTGGCGGGCGAGAGCAGCTTCGTGCCGATAATACAGATAAACAAGAGAACCGGCAAGTGGGAAATACTGTATAACAAGCGGATTACCAAGAACCTGCTCAGCGCCATGCCGCTGAAGGTTCCGCTGAAGGCTGTCTTCAGCGACTGCAAGCAGGTGGGGACGAATTATGAGCTTACTTTTGTGGGCGGAGGTTCCATCTCTATTCCGAAGTACGCGCCGGAGGCGGAGATCAATGAGACGATAGACCTTACTCTCCGGGTTCCTCAGCCGGAGGCGGGGGAGCTGCCCGTATCTTCCTTCGAATCGTCCAAATACTCGGGCACCGTGGTGTGGGATCCGGATGCGACGGCTACCGGGAATGGTGCCTTTAAGAATGGCATGAAGTATACGGCGACGGTGACGGTGACGGCCAAAGAGGGTTATTCCTTTGTGCTCACTGACGGGGGCATCCGGCACGATAAAGCGGATGTGAAGTATGGCAACAGCAACGCGGCGAAGGTGATTGTCTGTACCCTCACCTTCCCGGAAACCGGTATGGGCACCGGTATGGACAGGGAGGAGGAGATAAATTCCATCGACCTGACTGACTTCATTTCCATGCCGGTGGCGGGTATTTTTCCACCCTTGAGTTTTACGGTTGCGGGGGAGAATGGTGATTACTGTTCCGCAGAGGTATTATGGTATTATTCTGAAGTTGGATTCTCCGACAGGGTGGAAGAGGGTTTTTTCAGGCAAGGTGTGCAGTACCGGGCTTTCATAACGCTGACGCCCGCGAAGGGGTATACCTTCGGCGAGAACGCGATTACGGTTACGCATAGCGACGCGGCGACGAGCTATCCGGAGTGGTTTGATGTGGTCAGGGAGAATGGGGCTGATACTCCCCGGCGGCATGGGAACATTTATTTCCCGGTGACCCAATAGTATTGATTTACAGTTAGTGTCTATTTGATAAATAGAATCCGTGAATAGAGTGGAAGACCGGCGCCGTGAGGGTGCCGGTCTTTTTTTCGTTGCGTGTTATTCGGGTGCCATTCACCCTGCCTGCGCTGCTCTTCCCTGAGCATCGTTGTTACTCTTCCCTGAAATCCGATCCGGAACGGAGGCGAATGTTCTCACCCGCCGAGGTTCTTTTTTCTCAGCAGCGCTTCGAGGAAATAGTAATCGGCGTAAACAAGGGGTACGTCTATTTCCGAATTGAGCGATTTGGCTCCCGTGCTGTGTAACAGCAGAAATCCCGCGCCGGAGTGTAACGCTGCTCTGTAATTATCTGTCAGGTTTTCGATTATCGTGTCGGCGCGACTCCTGTACTCTGCGGCCTTCTCGCCTCCGTACTGGCTCAGCTCATAGAGGGCGGACGCGGTTATGGCGGCGGCGGAGACATCTCGGGGTTCGTCGGGAATTCCGGGTGCGTCATAATCCCAGTAGGGGATCAGGTCTTCCGGCAGGCGGGGGTGGGTGAAAATGAATTCGGCTATATTTCGCGCCTGCATGAGAAAGGTTTCATCTCCCGTCTCGCGATAGGTCATCGTATATCCGTACAGCGCCCAGGCTTCTCCGCGTGACCAGGTGGAGCCGTCGGCGTATCCCTGGTGGGTATTGCGGTGGCGTATCTCTCCGGTTATCGTGTCGTAATCTATTACGTGCCAGGTGCTGTAGTCTTCTCTGAAGTGATTTTTCATTGTCGTGTTCGCGTGGTTTACGGCAATGTGATAGAAGGTGGAGTCGCTGCTCTCGCTGAAGGCTTTGAACAGCAGTTCGAGATTCATCATATTGTCTATGATCACCGGGCACTGCCAGGTGTTGCGGGTATAATCCCACGAACGGATGACTTTTGCTTCCGGCTTGTATCGCGAGGCCAGCGAGCGGGCGGCTTCCAGGATGACTTCCCGGTAATTTGCTCTCTTCGACAGGCGAAAGCCGTTGCCGAAGCTGTTGTATATCATAAATCCGAGGTCGTGGGTACCTCTGTTCAGCTTCTGCCCTTCGAGGGGTGAGGTGAATCGCACGGCAAGTTCTTCCCAGTGAGGGTCTCCGGTGTATTCATACATGAACCAGAGTTCTCCGGGAAAGAAGCCGCTGGTCCAGTCGTAGGCGGGAACCAGTATGAGTGATCCGTCTTCTCCCGCCGTCCTCGGGCTTAGCGGCTTCCGGCCTGTCTCCGGCTGCGAATCATCCGTACCGTTACCTGTTATTTGCTCCGTCAGCTCCACGGCATAAAGCAGCTGACGTGCTGCGAAATCGAAGTTTTCGGCGACGGTGTCTCGCGTCTTTTCCGTTCCGCACGACTGTAACAAAAGAGTTGTGATTAAGAAAAATGATACTGTTAAAGTTTTCATTGCAGTTATTTTTAAGTGATTGAAGCGGCAAAACTACGTGAAAAAGTTCGCATTTCCAAGAGTGTGAGTGGAAATCCAGGGCAAACGCATGAAAATTAAGTAATCCATTCCGTGTCATGGTTTTTCTGAGAAGTCGAGCAGTAGAGAAAACCAGTTAGGGGAAAACCAGCTCGGGGAGCGCCGGAGCGGCAAGGGGCTTCATCAATGGACAGTGGAAAGTTGACAGTTGAAAATGTTTTTTTAGAAGTGAAGAAGGAGAAAACCAGCTCGGGGATCGCCCGAGTGGCAAGGGGCGGGAGCACCCGCCCCGACGAACGAAAAATTCAATGTGATGATGTGTTGATGTGAAGATGTTTAGAAGCGGAAAAAACCAGCTCGGGGAAAACCAGCTCGGGGATCGCCCGAGTGGCAAGGGGCGGGAGCACCCGCCCCGACGAACGATTTCTTTATTAAGCGATTTCTTTATTAATTGTCTGCACTGTGATTCTTCTGATTTATGTGATTTATGTGATTGCTCTACCAACATACCGTCGCTACGCGACGGCCATATATATAATGTACGGGCAAGGCCATGCCTTGCCCTGTTTTCTTTATCGCTCGTCGGGGCGGGTGCTCCCGCCCCTTGCCGCTCCGGCGCTCCCCGAGCTAGTTTTCTCCACATTATCACATTGACACATAAGAGGGGGGGTCGCGCTATCGCGCTCCGGATACGGATTTTTCCGCTTCTTCAGGGCAAGGCTTGCCTGCCCGTTCATTATTGCTTTTTCCGGGTTACACGCGCGGCGTGAACGACGTGAGCGCCGCAAACTAACACCGACATATTGTCATATTACCCCA
>JAIRSV010000006.1 GCA_031255275.1 Proteiniphilum sp. | reverse complement strand
CCCGAGCTGGTTTTTTCCGCTTCTAAACATCATCACATTATCACATTGATTTGCGAGAAAGAAAAAACAGTGTGTTGTTGGCGTCTCGCACGGTGCGAGAAAGAAAAAGCAGTGTGTTGTTGGAGCCTCGCACGGTGCGAGAAGAAAAAGCAGTGTGTTGTTGTAGTCTCGCACGGTGCGAGAAGAAAAAACAGTGTGTTGTTGGAGTCTCGCAAATCAATGTGATGATGTGTTGATGTGGAGAAAACCAGCTCGGGGAGCGCCCTTTCTCAATGGAAAATTGACAGTTGACAGTTGTAAATGGTTTTTAAGAAGTAGAGAAGCGGAAAAAACCAGCTCGGGGAGCGCCGAAGCGGCAAGGGGCGGGAGCACCCGCCCCGACGAACGAACGAAAACAGGGCAAGGCTATGCCTTGCCCTGTACATTATATATATGGCCGTCGCGTAGCGACAGAATGTTGGTAGAACAATCAAATAAATCAGAAGAATCACAGTTCAGACAATTAACAAAGAAATCGCTCGTCGGGGCGGGTGCTCCCGCCCCTTGCCACTCGGGCGCTCCCCGAGCTGGTTATCTCTACTTCTCAACTTCTTACTTCTTAATTCTTAATTCTCGACACGCTGCATGAATGAAACGTAGTAAAAAAATCCCCGTGACAGGGGACTATATATGTGAATAATTATTATTTATTGGGATTGCGTCTCTCTGCTGATGTGATTAATTTTGCGGAATTATTTGAGAAACTGCCTGTAAAAATCTCAGCCTGCCCGTCTCGACTGTATCTCTTGACGAAAACGCTGTTTATTATTACTAAATTATTCAAAATGAAAATTCATCCTATTCTAATTATTTTACTGCTGTTCTCCTTTCCCCGGACGTCCCTGTTTGCGGGGAAAAGGACGGGTAGCTTTGCCATCGTCGTCGACCGTGAGGTGATGGAAAACTGCAGATCTTCCATAGACAGGTATGCTGCGTCTGTCGAGGCCGATGGCCTCAAAACGCACATCATCGCGGATGTATGGAATGTGCCCGATTCAATCCGGAATGTGCTTCATGCGCTGTACCGGACGGATGACCTGGAGGGTGCCGTGCTGATTGGCGACATTCCCGTGCCGATGATCCGGAACGGACAGCATCTTACGACTGCCTTTAAGATGGATCAGCAGCGGGCATGGGACAAATCTTCCGTTCCGTCCGACAGGTTTTATGACGACTTCGACCTGAAGTTCGACTATCTCTGCCGAGACAGCCTCAACGCACTCCGGCATTATTACAGCCTTTCGCCCGACGGCGCACAGTCGGTCGGCAGCGACATATACAGCGCGAGGATCAAACCGCCCGGTTATGAGGGGAAAACGAGGTTTGAACTGATTGACGCTTTCCTGCTGAAGGCTGTCCGCGAAAAGGAGGCGGCGGGAAGAGTGTCGGACGTGACCTGTTTTGCCGGACACGGCTATAACTCCGACTGCCTGATTGCCCGGGCGGACGAGAGGATGGCGCTTGCGGCACAGTTCACCGGCCTCTCTGCCGGGACGGGGCGGCTGACCTGTATCGACCATACTTGCGACGCGGCCGTGAAGCACCGCCTTCTGGCCGAGCTGGGGAGGATGGAACTTGACCTTGCCGTGCTGCATCACCACGGGACGGAGGATACGCAGTATCTGAACGGAGTCCCGAAAGCGGGTACGGCGGCCGCCTGGATCGAAATGGCCAGGAGGTTTTTCAGGGAGAAGATCCGCAGCGCGAAGGATCCCGCCGTCGCCGGACAGTATTATATGGACAGTTACGATATTCCGGAGTCGTGGACGGCCGATGCCTTTGATCCCGAGACGGTGCGGCGCGACAGCCTGGCGGACGCTGCGGCGGACATTCATATCGAAGATTTGAAGGACTTCAGTCCCGGTGCGCGCTTCATACTCCTGGACGCATGTTTCAACGGCTCCTTTCACCTGGACGATTACATCGCCGCGCACTACATCTTCAACCCCGGACGCACGGTGGTCGTAAAGGCCAATTCGGTCAATACCCTTCAGGATATTTGGCCCTGTCAGCTCATGGGGCTGCTGGACGCCGGCGTGAGCGTGGGCAACTGGGCGAGGGAACTCTTCACGCTCGAGTCTCATCTCCTGGGCGATCCCACATACCGGTACGCGGGCTGCCGGAGCGATTCGGACGAGCTTAACCATGCAACGGCGCACAGACGCGATGATGCTGGATACTGGAGACGGCTCCTGAAAGACGCTAATCCCGAAGTGGCGGCGCTGGCCGTGAAGATGCTTTTCAGCAGCGGAGAGATTTCGCCCGAAGAGCTGTACCGGATTCAGACCGGAAATCCGAATCCTTCCGTCCGGCTGATGGCTTATTCCCTGATCGGCAAAAGATATGGCGCGATGACTGTGCCGTCGATCAGGGCCGGCCTGCATGACAGCTATGAACTGCTGCGCAGGCTCGCCGCCGGGGATGCTTCCCGCAACCAGTCGCCCCTGCTGCTGGATGAGATCGTGACGCTCGGCCTGTCGCCGGGCATCAGCAAGAGAGTAGAATTTCAGCTCAGAGGCGCCATGGACGCCTGTCCCGCCGAAGCGCTCCTTGCAGCCGTTGATGCGGCGCTCGAGGGGAAAGAGGGAGTGTGGTACGAACAGAAGGCCGAGGAGAGAAAAAGACTGGAGATGAGGCTCGCCGGGACGAGGGAGGATTTTGAAAAGCTGTCGGATCCCACGGTCGAATCCCGCAGCAAACGCTTTACGATCACCGCGCTCCGGAATTCCAACAATGTGAGCTGTCTCGATCAGCTGTTCCGCTTCATGGAAGAGTCCGGGGATGATGACCTGAGACTTCTGCTGGCGGAAGCTTTCGGATGGTTCACCCGCTCGTGGAAAAAAGACGAAATTGTTGCCTTCTGCCGTGACCGGGCTGTCGCCGAGGAGAGCGATGCCGTGAGGAACGAACTGCGGAGAACCGTAAGGAGATTGACAGATTAAATGTTTAAAAAATTATGAGTAAACAGAGAATTAAGAAGATGAAATCTGCGATGGGAAAATTGTTATCGCGGGTACCGGTGCTGATGACAGCGATGGCGTTAGGGGCTGCTGTGCAGGGTCATGCCCAGAGCGCTGTCGCCACGTTGAAAGGAATAGTGACGGAGGACGGAAACGAACCTGTTCCGGTTGAATTTGCCACCGTACAGGTTTTGCCCCAGGGGGCTGCGACAACCACCAATGGCAGAGGAGAATTTTTGTTCGATCGCCTGTCTCCCGGTCGAATCAATGTGAAGATCGACTTTTTGGGGATGGAAACGATTGACACGGTCTTTCAGGTCGTGCCGGGAATTACCGAAGTAACTTTCAGCATGAAGCACAGTACATTCAGGCTCGATGAAGTCACGGTCGTAGCCCGGGAGAGCAAGGCGGGCAGATCGACCTCCTCCACCATATCGAGGCAGGCAATGGATCACCTTCAGACTACCTCTCTGCGGGATATTATGCAGCTTCTTCCGGGAGGGGTCACATCTCCCGAAAGCGGCCTCTCCTCCGCCAGGACGCTTACGATCAGAAGCCTCGGCGCCGACCCTTTGAACGGAAATATCCCGACGCCGGTCGACGCGGCTAACATGAACAGTCTGGGTACCGCCATCGTAGTCGACGGAGCACCACTGTCAAACAACGCGAACCTGCAGACCCTGTCACCCTCCATCAGCGGCGGCGGAAGTTCGGTCGGCGGCGGCTCGTCACCCGACGCGGGACTGGACGTGCGCGCACTCTCGACAGACAATATCGAGTCGGTCGAGGTGATTCGCGGTATTCCGTCGGCAGAGCATGGCGATCTTACTTCGGGGGCAGTCATTATACGGTCGAAAGCGGGACGCGAACCGCTGACGATACGTTTCAAAACGGATCCCGGAATCTATCAGACTTCGGTAAGTAAAGGCGTGAGTCTGGGAGAAGGAAAGGGGAATTTGAATCTCAGCGGCGACTATGCGCACGGCATTAAGGACGCGACGGCGGCATACGCTTATTACCGGCGTGCTACCGCCAGGGCAATGTATTCCGGTCTGTTTGGGAATCTTTCCGCTAACAGCTCCCTTGATTTTTCGCTGGGAAAGGATACGCGGGAGATGAACCCCGACGACCGGAGAAGTCAGCTGGAAACCGGCGCCCGGGATATGGGGATAAGATTCAATACGAATGGAATATGGAATATTAACAGGGGCTGGCTGACCGGAGTGAAATATACCCTCGCGGGCAGTTACAGAGATAAACACTCTTTCAGTAAGGAACTTCTCGGCAATGCGTTCGCCGTCTATTCCATGTCCGGTACCGACGGGGCAGTCCTGAGCAACAGACCCGGTCAAAAGGTGTATGACGCCGACGGAAAAGAGTTGACGCATATTCCGTCCGGCGAGGGCAACCTGATCGCTACCTCTCTCCCGAACGAATATATGAGCCGGTATGATATATACGGCAAAGAGGTCAATCTGTTTGGCAATCTGAATTTCTCTTTCTCGAAGACGGCAGGGAGTATGACCAACAGGATTCTGGCGGGTGTGAATTTCAAGACGGACGGAAACCTCGGCGACGGAAAGGTCTATGACCTGAATAACCCTCCTCTGAGGAACCTGTCTTACGAAAACTCCTCGCCCAGACCCCGGAAATATTCCTCAATACCATTCGTCAATCAGCTATCGTTTTATGCCGAAGAGAATTTCTTCCGGAGCATGGCCGGCAGAGAACTGATGATACAGGCCGGCGTACGGTATGACAACATAAACGGGAAAAGCGTCCTCTCGCCCCGTACCAACTTTTCCCTTGACGTCGTGCCCGGTACATTATGGTTGCGGGGCGGTTTCGGCGTGACGGCGAAAGCTCCCTCCGTACTGTATCTTTATCCCGAAAACGCCTGTTTCGACCTTGTCCATTTCAATACGCTGAACGCCTCCTCCGTACCCGAAAGCGAACAGCTTCTCCTGGTCACCACAAAAATATTCAACACAGAGAACAGGGATCTCCGGATAGCGACCAACAACAAACGGGAGATAGGATTTGACGTAAGAATCGATAAAATGCGTTTTTCCGTAACCGCCTACGACGAACGGCTCAAAAACGGTTACCGGCTGGGCAGAACCACAGACTCCTACAAATGGCTGGAGTATATCGAGTATGAAGAGGCGAACCCTGATCAGGGAACGATCCCGACGCTGCGGGAGAAAGACAGGCACAACGTCTTTGTCTCCTATGCCACTCCGCTGAATGATGCCCGGTCTCACAACCGGGGCGTGGAATTCGATTTTGATTTTGGCCGAATCAGTTCCATACGCACCTCCTTCGTGCTTAACGGCGCCTATATGCGCTCCACCGACTGGAATGACGGACATACATTCAGCAATCAGAGAAACCTCAACGAACTGGAAAGGAATGTGGGTATCTATGAAAAAGGTGTGGAGAGATTCGAAAGAGAACGTCTGACCTCTACGCTGCGGGCTACCCACAACATCCCCTCCATCGGGTTTGTCCTGACCGCCACGGCACAGGTAAGCTGGCTGAATAAGTACTGGACTGATTATGGCAATGATACTACGTTTGTCTCCTATATTTCGAGACTGGACGGCAAGGTAAAGCCTTTCGACAGTTCTCTGAAAGACGATCCCGAATTTGCCTATCTGTTTGAGAGCAGAAGCTCCACCCGGACTGTGGCGGAATCCTATTTTCCGGTACTCCTGCTCAACTTCCACCTGACGAAAGAGATCGGAGAAAACCTCAAGGCCTCGTTCTACGCAAACAATATGTTTAACAGCAGACCGCTCTACGAGAGTAAAAGGACGCCCGGTTCATTCACCCGGCTCAATATCCCCCTGTATTTCGGGTTTGAGCTTGCGCTGAAATTAAAATAGCTAAAAGATAAAAATGATTATATGAAGAATTTACAATTGATATACGCCGCGATACTTCTCCTGAGCGCAGTCTCCTCCTGTGAGCAGTTTCAAAACGTCGCGGGCGTGGGGGAAGTGAAATCTTTGCATGCAGAGATAGGTATTTCGTTCGATTTGCAGGGAGCGCCCATGCCGGACAGCGTGAAGGTGAGGCTGACGAATTTTGCGGAAAGGTATGAACTTGCCGTTACCGTATCGTCCGAAGGAGAGATTACGGTGGATAAAATCATTCCCGGTATCTATACCGTTACCGTAAGCGCCGAAAAGAATGAGGACGGTTTCACCTATAATTATAGCGGCAATGCCGTAAATGTGGATATTGTATCCGATAACAAACGAATAGAGGTGAACGTGGGAGCATCCCGTTCGGGAGCGCTTGTCTTCAAGGAAGTCTATTACTGCGGCTCGCGCACGCCGTCCGACGGCAGTTATTTCAGGGATCAGTTCTATGAAATTTATAACAACAGCGAGAGTGTGCAAAATGTGAGGGGGCTTGCCATAGCCATTATCAATCCGCTGACGGCTACGGCGAATCTGCCGGTATGGCCGGGCGAGGATGCCGATAAATATGTATATGCCCTGCAGATATGGCAGGTGCCCGACGACAGGGATTATCCGTTAAACCCCGGCGAATCGGTTATCATCGCGCAGATGGCGGACGATCACAAAAAATCTAATTTGAATCCCGATTCCCCGGTCAATCTCCTGAGCGCCGAGTTTGAGACACTCGTCAGGACTACCGCACTGATACAGGACAATCCGGCCGTCAACATGCTCATGGCCTTCTGGCCGTCGCCCACCCCTCAGTGGCTGACCACCGTTTTCGGAGGAGCGTTCGTTCTCTACTTTCCGCCGGCCCCCATCGACGCCAACAGTCCCACGGAGGTCGTAAGCCCCGAAAGCTCTGCCGCCAAAAGCTACCGGATACCCGTTGATGCCGTGGTGGATGCGCTGGAAAATGTAGGTAATCCGAATCAGGTACAGCTCAAACGCATGCCTGCGGTACTCGATGCGGGAGCCGCGACCGTGAACGGAACGTATCTGAGTAAGAGCGTAGCCAGAAAGGTGAGGGAGACCCTGCCCGACGGAAGAGTGATTTTGTATGACACCAACAACAGTACCGATGATTTTGAAGTGATGGATATACCGGTTATCAGGCGATACGGTGCAAAAATACCATCCTGGAATACATGGAAACAGTGATGATTATGAATAGAGGATATATAAAAGGAAGTCTGGCGGTGATAGCAGCCGTTCAACTTATACAATACGCTGCGGCGCAGGAACGGGAATTGCTCACATCTCCGGTTTCCATCGAATTGAATAAAGCCCGTTCCACATGGTTCGCAACCGGCAACGGCGCCGGTTTGGTACTGGACGATTTGGGGAATTTCGGCTCACTCGAAGCCGCGTACCGCGTGACAGACGGAGATTTCAAAAGAGTGCAGGAAGGAGCCGGGGAAAGCGTCCTGGGTATCGATACCGAGGGTGGACGCAAACTGGGTAAAGCGTATGCCTGGGGGCGATTCTCCTACAATAACGCAACTACCCGCGATTCGAGATTCAACACCGCGATGCTTGACCCCTTCAGGGGAGTACCCTTCTTTCCGGCGGATCCCAATGCGAGCGACTGGAAAAAGCAGGATTACAATTTGCAGATGAAGGTGTCGTCGAAACCGTTTTTCGACAGGTATCTCCTCGGAATACAGGCAACCTACACAACCCTTACCGGCGCCAAGCAGATTGATCCGCGATCGGAGATTTACAGTTATACCGTCAATGTGAAGCCCGGGATAATCGTTCTTTTGCACAATCAGGAAATCGGGTTGAATTTCGAGTATGAGAATATGACGCAGGAAACCCGGCATACCAACAGCAACAGCCAAATGCATCAGGACGTATTTGTAATGAAGGGACTGGGGAACCATTATACGGCGGTGATCGGCGGTTTGCAGTCGTTGGGAGGCTTTATGTATGATGCCGATAAGGTGGGGGGCGAACTGCAGTACACCTGCCGTTTCCCGGCTTTCCGGCTTTTCGCTCACGGCGGATATACCTGTCACGCGGAGGAGGTGATAAGGGATGTCACCAAGCCGCGAAAAGAGGGAGCGCTCAGGGAGAACAGCCTTTATGCCAACGTCGCACTGATACATGAACGCGAGAATCTGCACCGTATTGATTTGTCTGTCCAGAGCAGCCGGATGAGCGCCATAGAATTTGTGCAGGTACTGGATAACAGTTACGAAATACAGCAGTGGGTGGATGTGTACAGCAGTATCCGCTCCACCTATAACCGGGACGAAGTTCGCCTCTCCTACGATTTTTACAGGGGAACCGGCCGTGAGTACGGATGGAAAGCCGGTCTGTTTGCCGCGTACCGTTCCGCCGACGATCTCTACATCATGCCCGAATCGCGGATGAAGATCAGGCACTTTTACGCGGGCGTCAACGGGAAGGTGAATATAAAAACGGGACGTTCGGGTAACTGGACGCTGGGCGCCGATTTCATTTGCCGGAACAGCCTCGGCGGAGAGTACCGTTACGGGGGCGTCGACCCGGAATCGATCGTGATCACCCGGTTTATGGCGCCCGATTTTGCATACCTGAAGCAGAATTATTATAAGATTGGCGGTTCTGTCGGCTACTTTACCGGGACGGGGATATTCCTGAAACTGGCGGCGGACTGTTACAAGCCGACGGAAGGAGAAGGCTGCAGAATGATTGCCGACCTGGGGATGGGTCTCACATTCTGAAAAACAAACGGGAGGCTGCCGAAGCAGCCTCCCGTTTACATTTATCCCCGTTTACATTTATCCCCGTTACTCTTCCCTGTTATCTTCCCTGTTACTCTTCCATATTGTGGAAGACGTTTTGCACATCTTCGTCCTCCTCAAACTTTTCCAGCAACTTTTCAATCTGAGCGCGCTGTTCGTCGTTGAGCGATTTGGTATCGTTCGGAATACGTTCGAATTCGGCTGAATGAATCTCAAAACCGTTCTCTTCCAGATAGCTCTGGATGCCGGCATAGGATTTGAAATCGCCGTAAAGCAGAATATCATCCTCATCCGCTTCCACCTCGTCCACGCCATAGTCGATCAGTTCCAGTTCCAGCTCCTCCAGCGGGACGCCCTCTTTGGGGGCAATCTTGAACACGCACTTGTGGTCGAACAGAAATTCAAGACTGCCGGAGGTCCCCAGCGAACCGCCGTGCTTGTTGAAATAACTGCGCACGTTGGCCACGGTGCGCGTGGGATTGTCGGTCGCCGTCTCCACCACAATGGCGATGCCGTAGGGGCCGTAGCCCTCATACACCACTTCCCTGTAATCGGAATGATCCTTGTCGGTCGCCTTTTTGATGGCGCGTTCCACGTTATCCTTCGGCATGTTCTCCTTCTTCGCCTGCTGCATCAGCACGCGCAGGCGCGGATTGGTGTCGGCGTCGGGGCCGCCTTCACGCGTCGCGATCGTAATCTGTTTTCCCAGTTTTGTAAATACGCGGGCCATGTTTCCCCAGCGTTTCAGTTTGGTCGCTTTTCTATATTCAAATGCTCTTCCCATATATTTTGTATTGTTAGCTTGATTTCCTTTTATCTCAGTTGCGCCCCCAATTCGTTTTCCAGGCTCTTTTGTATCCGCTGCATCGCGCTGTCGATCTGTCTGTCGCCGAGCGTCTTCTCATCGTCCTGCAGCAGGAAGTTTACGGCGTAAGACTTTTTGCCTTCGGGCAGGTTTTTGCCTTCGTACACGTCAAAGAGCGATACCTGCTTCAGCAGTTTCCTTTCCGATCTGAGGGCTGTCTGCCGGATTTGGTCGAAGGAGATTTTCCGGTCGATCAGCAGCGCCAGATCCCTGCTTACGGAGGGATACCGGGCTATTTCCGAAAAACGTACCGACTGTTTGTCCGTCTCTTTCATCAGCAGATCCCAGTTCATTTCGGCAAAGAACACCTCCGTATCCACGTCGAACCTCTTGCAGATGGCGGGAGAAACGATGCCGAAACTGCCGATGAGGCGTTTGTGCGTCCGGATGTGCATGGCGGCAGAAAACAGTTCGTGCTGCTTCGCCTCTTCAAAGAATACCCGGTTTCCGCCGATCCCCATTCTCTTCAGGATATTTTCCACATGCGCTTTCAGTTCGAAGACGGAACTCTGTTCACCGGCTACGGCCCAGTTCCTGTGCGTACGTTTGCCGCACATCCACAGGCCGAGGTGAAACTCTTCCGAATAGCCGGCCAGGATGTTCTCTTCGCCCTCCCTTTCCGCGTCGAAGAAATAGCAGTTGCCGAATTCATAAAGGCGCAGGTCGCCCTGTTTGCGGTTGCGGTTGAAGGCGATGCACTCCAGTCCGCCGAAAAGCAGCGTCTGCCGCATCACGCCGAGGTCTCCGCTCAGCGGGTTCAGCAGCGACACGCAGCGACAGGGTTCCGGCGATTCGTAATAGGCCCTTTTCGTGAGCGAATTGTTCAGAATTTCGTGAAAGCCGCCGGCCGTAAGCTGTTCCGAGATCAGCGTCTGCAGTTTCTGTCTGCGGTCTGCGGGCATTTGCGCCGGGAGGCATGCCTTCAGCGAGGCGCTGACCTCCACGTTGTTGTAGCCGTAAATGCGGAGGATGTCTTCAATCACATCCACGTCGCGCGTCACATCCACCCGATAGGTGGGGATGCGCAGGACAAGCGCGTCGGCCGTTTCGTTCTCAATCTCGATTTCCAGACTGTGCAGAATATTTCTGACCGTATCTTTCGGTATCACTTTCCCCGTCAGCCTGTTTATTTTATCATAGGAGAGATTTACCCGCGCCCTTTCCGCGGGAACGGGATAAATGTCACAGATCTCACCCGTTATTTCGCCGCCCGCCAGCTCTTTCACCAGCAGGGCAGCGCGCTTCAGCACATAGACCGTATTGGAGGGATCGGCGCCCCGCTCGAAACGGAATGACGAATCGGTACTCAATCCGTGGCGCCGGGCGGTCTTCCGTACCCAGGCCGGATTGAAGCAGGCCGATTCCAGGAATATATCGGTAGTCGTTTCGGTCACGCCCGACTCCAGGCCTCCGAATACGCCTGCGATGCACATCTCCCTTTCCGCGCTGCAAATCATCAGATCATATTCGCTCAGTTCGCGCTCCACCCCGTCCAGGGTGACGAACTTGGTCTTCTCGGGGGCGGTGCGAACCACCACCTCGTTTCCGGCAATCCGCGCCGCGTCAAATGCGTGCATCGGATGTCCCGTTTCATGAAGCACGAAGTTGGTAATGTCCACAATATTATTGATGGGACGGAGTCCTATTGTCAGCAATCTGTTTTTCAGCCAGTCGGGACTCTCCTTCACCGTCACGCCGCGGAGGGTCAGTCCCGAGTAGCGCGGACATGCTTCACGATTCTCCACGATCACCTCGATGCCACCCTCCGCAGTATCCACGGCAAACCCGTCCACCGACGGCACGGTGAGCCGGCAAGGCATCCCCGCCTGCGTCATCCATGCCGCCAGGTCGCGTGCCACGCCGAAATGAGAGGCAGCATCTATGCGGTTAGGCGGTATATCCGTTTCCAGCACCCAGTCGCTCTTTATATTGTAATACTCTTTGGCCGGCGTTCCGGCTGCGGCCTCCTCGGGCAGCACGATAATACCCTCGTGGGAAGAGCCGATACCGATTTCATCCTCGGCGCAGATCATCCCGAACGACTCTTCGCCGCGGATTCGGGATCGCTTTATCGTGACCGTATCGTCGCCAAAATAGAGTTTCGTGCCGACGGGGGCTACCACTACCTTTTGACCGGCAGCCACGTTAGGTGCGCCGCACACGATTTTCAGCGGTTCTCCGCCATTGCCGATATTGACAGTCGTCAGTCGGAGGTGGTCAGAATCGGGATGAGGGACACACGTAAGTACTTCCCCGATCACCAGGCCATCCAAACCACCTTTGACGGATTGTATCTCATTCACGCCTCCCGTTTCCAGTCCGATGGAAGTAAGCGCGTCAGCCGTTTCCTGCGGCGACAGGTCAAACTGTAAGTACTCTTTGAGCCAGTTATACGAAATATTCATTCTGTTAAAATTGCATGAAATAGGCTTCAAAATTACAAAAAAAACCGGTAACCTCAGTTAGCGGAAAGTGGAAAGTGTTTTTTTAAAGGAGCTTCATTAATGGAAAGTTGACAGTGGAGAGTTGAAAATGTTTTTAAAGAAGTCGAGAAGTAGAAAATCAGAGCAGCCGGCGTAAAAAAATCCTCGCTGTCTGAGCGCCTGCGCCGGGCGCCGGAGGCATTTCCTCCGCAGAGTGAGACTTTTCCTCTGCAGAGTGAGACTTTTCCTCTGCAGAGTGAGACTTTTCCTCCGCAGAGTGAGACTTTTCCTCTGCGGAGTGAAACTTTGCCTCTGCAGAGTGAAACTT
>JAIRSV010000167.1 GCA_031255275.1 Proteiniphilum sp. | reverse complement strand
CGGCGGTTCAGATGGATGCCTTTTAGGCGGAACCTGTGCGCCAGTTCGTAGTGGTCGTGCAGTACGATTTTCGGATGAAACGCGGCGTCGATGCGTTCGAGGAAGCGTTTCGTCTCTTCCTGCGAGGCGCCGGGTTTTCGCACGTGCAGCCGGTTGAGACCCTGCGCGAAAAGACGGTGTAGGGCTTCCGGCTCTCCTTCGAAAAACCGTTCCGCCGTAATGACGATCAGTTCCATTTATCCGCCCGATACGGCATGAATCATTACCAGCTCCATGTTGTCTTTCAACAGGATTTCGTCCCATTTGTCCCTGGGAACCACCTCGTAGTCGATCGCGACGGCAAGTCCCTGAAGCTGTATGTGCAGCTTTTCGACAAACGTGCGCAGGGTTTCGCCCTCGGCTACGTCATACAACGTGTCGTTCAGTTTTACCTTCATCATATCTTCCACTGCTCCATGTTGTAGGCGCTCTCCCAGAACATCCATTCCATTTTCGAACAGGTGACGAACGCTTCCGTCATGAGGTTTCGCTGTTCTTCCGTGCTTCTTTCCGCCAGTTCGTCGCAGATGCCGCCGGCTTTTTTGACCGATTCGGTGAACTCGTCTCCCCCGTAGGCGTCAATCCAGGCCTGATAGGGGTTGTGGCCTTTTGCCTGATGCTTCAGGATATAATCTCCGACTTCCTTATAAATCCGGAAACAGGGCAGCACCGCGGCGGCCATGACTTCTACGGGTGCATTCAACTGGCGCAGCAGATACGAGGTGTACAGCAGGCACGAAGGTGAGGCTGTCTGCTTTTTGTCGGCCTTCAGCTCTGCGAAGAGCATTTTGTGCAGGTCGTTTTCCACCGAGATGCTTTCGCCGGCAAAGCCGATAAAGGCCTCGATATGCTCCGGGTTGGTCAGTTTGGAGGCGATTGCCGACAGCACTTTCCCGTAATCGGCCAGATAAAGCGAGTCCTGCTGAATGTAAAATACGAATCTGTCTCTTTCCAGCGTTCCCGCGATCAACTCTTGGATAAACGGTAATTTCAACGTTTTCCTGTAAATGGGATTGATGGCATCCCACGCTTTTTCACTCCATTTCATAGGGTTTAATTGTTTAAAAATTAAAAAAGCCGCTTCATACAAAATGAAACGGCTTATAACAAAGTACACTATTTTAAGTATCCGTTTCCCTCCGATGTCAATTACAACATATCAGGTTCGAGGGTCTGATCTCAGCCCTTCCGAAAAGGAAGAACACCCCTAACGAGACTGCAAACTTAGTAAATTATTTTTACCCGGTACAAATTTAATGGGTTAAACAGTAAAAAAGCATTAATTTTGCGATACTGCTTAGAAATAAAAAACTTTATATGAGACAATATCTTGATCTGTTGCGGCGGGTGCGGGACGAGGGCGTCGGGAAGGGTGACCGTACCGGCACGGGTACCGTCAGCATATTCGGCCATCAGAGCCGCTACCGGATGGACGACGGCTTCCCGCTGCTCACCACCAAGAGGCTGCATCTGAAGTCAGTCATTCACGAGCTGCTCTGGTTTCTGAACGGGGATACCAATGTGCGGTACCTGCAAGAAAACGGTGTGCGTATCTGGAACGAGTGGGCGGACGAAAAGGGTGATCTGGGACATATTTACGGTTATCAGTGGCGTTCGTGGCCCGATTATAACGGCGGCCATATCGACCAGATAGCGCAGGTGGTGGACGCGCTCAAAAAGAATCCCGACTCGCGCCGCATCATTGTCAGTGCGTGGAACGTGGCCGATCTGGGCAATATGAATCTTCCGCCCTGTCACGCCTTTTTTCAGTTTTACGCGGCGGACGGGACGCTGAGTCTGCAGCTTTATCAGCGCAGCGCCGACGTCTTTCTGGGAGTGCCTTTCAACATCGCCTCCTATGCCCTGCTGCTGAAGATGGTGGCGCAGGTGACCGGGTTGCGGGAGGGGGATTTTATCCACACTTTCGGCGACGCGCATATCTACCTCAACCACACGGAGCAGGTGAACCTGCAGCTCTCGCGCGAACCGAGACCCTTACCCTCGATGAGGATCAATCCCGACGTAAGGGATATTTTCGGCTTCCGGTTCGAGGACTTCGCGCTGACGGGCTACGATCCGCATCCACATATCAAAGGCGCCGTCAGTATATGAGCAAAACTGTCGCCATTATCGCCGCGCTTGACGAACGGAACGGTATCGGTCGCGCCGGCGGACTGCTCTGTCACCTTCCCGGCGACCTGAAGCATTTCCGTGCGCTTACCTCCGGACACAGCGTCATTATGGGAAGAAATACGTATGAATCGCTGCCCGGAGGGGCGCTGCCCAACCGCACCAATATTGTGATTACGTCCCGCATGGCGGAAAATTATCCCGGCTGCACCGTAGCCCGTTCCGTTGACGGGGCGCTGGCGCTTTGCGCGGCGGAAGATACGGCGTTCATCATCGGCGGCGGAGAGCTTTACCGCTCAACCCTGCATCTCGCCGACAGGCTCTGCCTCACCCGCATACACCATACGTTCGGCGACGCCGACACCTTTTTCCCGGAAATCGACCCAGGCACCTGGACGCTGATTGGCGACGGCGTGCGCCGGGCGGACGGGAAGTGCGGGTATGCCTATACGTTTCTGACTTATGTGAGGAAATAATCCGCTGAAAAATGAATTCGGACGCATGGCAACAATTTCTGCAGGGTGACGAAAATGCCTTTTCGGAACTCTACTGCGGATATTTCGACGAGCTTCTGGCATACGGCCTGAAAATAGGATTCGACGAGGAGGTCTGCAAGGATGCCATACAGGATGTTTTCTGCAAGATATACACCTCGCGCAAGCAGCTGCCCCACGTCAGGAATATTGAGTTCTATCTGCTTCACTGCACGAAAAACAGGCTGTTCGACATTCACAATCTGGAGTCCAGGGTCAGCGGCATAAGTTACAGAGACATCATGCCGGAAGGCGAATATGATATGGTGGAAAAAATGATCGAACGGGAAACGGAGTCGCTCCTCGGAGAAAGCATCAGACAGACGCTGAAGGTGTTGCCGCCAAAGCAGAGGAAAATAATTTATTATCACTATCAGCTCAATCTCACCTTCGATGAAATCGCCGCGATGCTGGAGATAAAACCCGAAGCCGTAAGAAAATCAATATACAGGGCGCTGCAGAAAATGAGGAAAAGCGGACGGTTAAAAATAGAGTCATTCCAGTTCCTGTAACCATCACCGGTCACCGGTCATCACACACATCCAATGATTATCCGATTATTATACAACCCTCAGTCGGCGCGGAGCGCCGTCAGCGATTCCGGGGACGCCGCCAGCGATTTCGGGAGCGCCGCCAGTGATTTCGGGGACGCCGCCAGCGATTCCGGGGACGCCGCCAGCCATTTCGGGGACGCCGGGATCGGCCTCCGGAGCACCTTTTGCGCCGAAAGAGGAAATATGCGCCGAATCATCCCCGTCTTTGCCGGAGAAATTCTCACACAGTCACAAACCCGACAATAAATGCTAATCACCATTCTGGGGCCGACGGCAAGCGGCAAGACCACATTCGCCGCACAACTGGCATACACGCTCGGCGGAGAAATCCTGAGCGCCGACTCCCGCCAAATATACCGCCGGATGAATATCGGCACGGGAAAAGACCTCGCGGAATACACCGTGAGGGGAACCCCCATCCCCCACCACCTCATCGACATCCGCGAGCCGGGAGAGAAATACACCCTTTTCGACTATCAGCGCGACTTTCACACCACCCTCCGCGACATCCTCGCCCGCAACAAAACCCCCATCCTCTGCGGCGGCACCGGCCTCTATATCGAATCCGTGCTGAAGGGCTACCACCTGCCCGACGTACCCCCAAACCCGCCACTGAGAGCAACGCTCGAAGAAAAATCACTCGACGAACTCACCCGCATCCTGCAACGCTATCGCCCGCTGCACAACACCACCGACACCGACACCGTGAAAAGAGCAATAAGAGCCATCGAAATCGAAGAATTCAAATCAAAACAAGCCCCCTCAGCCACAGCATACCCCCCCGTAGAAAGCCTCCTGCTCGGCCTCGACATCGACAGAAACCTCCGGCGGGAAAAAATCACCGCCCGCCTGCACACACGGCTTCAGGAAGGAATGATCGAAGAGGTACGGAACATCCTCGATACCGGCGTTTCGCCCGAAGACCTCATCTATTATGGCCTGGAATACAAATACGTGACACTCCACGTAACCGGCAAAATAAGCAGCCGGGAAATGACCCGTCAGCTGGAAACAGCCATACACCAGTTTGCCAAGCGACAAATGACATGGTTCAGAGGCATGGAACGCCGCGGATACACCATTCACTGGATCGACGCCACCCTGCCCGCGGAACAAAAACTGCAACACGCACACACATTTATCGAAAAAAAATCGTAATTTTGCCACCCGGATCGAGACGCATCCCGCAGCAAAATCACAAGCGTCCCACAAGAATAATCCATCAGAAAGAAAATAGCACCAATGATCAAAGGAAACTTCCCCGTCCAAAAGTTCGAGCAACTCAACACCCCATTCTACTACTACGACATGGAACTGTTGCAGACAACCCTCGACACCATAAAAAAAGCGACGGAAAACAAACCCATACACATACACTACGCCGTAAAGGCAAACGCCAACCCACGCATCCTGAAAGAGATCGCCACCCGCGGATTCGGCGCCGACTGCGTAAGCGGCAACGAAATACTCGCCGCCCTCGAAAACGGATTCCCCCCCGACAAAATAGTCTTCGCCGGCGTCGGAAAAAGCGACCGCGAAATACAAATCGGCCTCGACAACAACATCTTCTGTTTTAACGCCGAATCAATCCCCGAACTGGAAGTCCTCAACACACACGCCGCCGCAAAAGGAAAAACAGCCAAAGTAGCACTCCGCATCAACCCAAACATAGACGCACACACACACAAATACATCACCACCGGACTGACGGAAAACAAATTCGGCATCAGCCGCCAACACCTGCCGCAAACGCTGAAAGTCATCAACGCCTCACCCAACCTCCGGCTCATCGGCATCCACCTCCACATAGGCTCCCAGATCACCGACCCCCAGACCTTCGAAGACCTGTGCGTAAAAATAAACGAACTCCGCGAATGGTTCGGCGCCCAAGGCATCCCCCTCCCCGTCATCAACGCCGGCGGCGGCCTCGGAATAAACTACCGGCACCCCAACCACATCCCCATCGCCGGCTTCGAATCCCACTTCCGCCTCTTCGAGAAAAACCTGCCACTGCAGGAAGGCCAAACACTCCACTTCGAACCGGGACGCTCCATCGTTGCCCCCTGCGGCACACTCATCACCCGCGTACTCTTCGTCAAAGAAGGCCTCCGGAAAAAATTCCTGATCGTAGACGCCGGAATGACCGACCTCATACGCCCCGCCCTCTATCAAGCCTTTCACCATATAGAGAACATCACCTCCGACCGGGAACCGGAACCCTACGACGTAGCAGGCCCCATCTGCGAATCAAGCGACGTCTTCGCCGAACAGATCCACCTCAACAACAGCACCCGGGGAGACCTGATAGCCATCCGCTCCGCCGGCGCATACGGAGAAATCATGGCCTCACGCTACAACTGCCGCGACCTGCCCCTCTCCCACTTCTCCGACCGGCTTTAAACCCACCGCCAGCATGAACAGTATCAGCATGTCACTCCCCCGCCTCACCCCTGCAGAATGGATACTGGCAAGCACCCTGCTTCTCAGTTTCCTCACGCAACTCCTTTTCTACCGCCACCTCTACAGCCTCCCCCTCCGCCGCCGGGAAAAGAAGAAAAAAATACCCCTCCCCGTCGAATCGCTCCCCCCCATCACCATCATACTCACCTCAAAGAACAGCGCCGAAATGCTGTCACAAAACCTCCCCCTCATCATGGAGCAAGACTACCCCGACTTCGAAGTAATCGCAGTAAACAGAGGCTCGATCGACGACACCGACACCATACTCAAAGTCGCCCGATACAAATACCCCCACCTCTACCACACCTACATACCAAAAGACGCCGACACCATCAACGAAAAAAAACTGGCACTCACACTCGCCATCAAAGCCGCGAAAAACAACTGCCTCCTCTTCACCGAAGCCAACTGCCGCCCCTGCTCAAAACACTGGCTCAGAGAATTCGGAGAAGAATTTGCACAAGGCAAAGAAGTAATCCTCGGCTTCAGCCGGCTGGAAATCCCCCTGAATACCCCCCTGCGCGGCCTCATGCAATACGACAACCTCATCCACCACCTGAAATTCCTCTCCATGGCCACCCTCGGCAAACCCTTCATGGGAAGCGGCCGCAATCTGGCCTACAAAAAAGACCTCTTTTACAAACACAAAGGATACTCCTCCATACTGAACCGGGAAGGAGGCGAAGACGACCTCTATATCAACAGAATCGCCCCCCCAAAAAAAACCGGCGTAGCACTCTCCCCAAAAAGCATGACAGAAACCTGCAACATAAACCGCTTTTCCGAATGGCGCACGCTGAAATCAGCCTACCTCCACACCCGGCGCCACTACAAAGGATACGCCTTCCGCATATTCAGCCTGGAAACCCTCACCAAATACACCCTCTACCTGTCCCTCATCAGCGCCCCCATCCTGGGAACCATCACCGGAAACCACATACTCACCGTCCTCGCCCTGACGCTGTTCATAATCCGGTACACAGTTCAGAAGAAAGTAATCAACCGGAACAGCCACCATTTCAACGCCGGAGAATACCGCACCAACCTCCTCTTCTACGACATTTTTCAGCCCCTCAGCAACATCCGGCTCAAGAAATACACCACCAAACGAAAAAAGATAAAAAGCCGCTCCCGAAGCCGGACACACACACAAAGCCACACCCCGGGATAAACCATAACACAAACAAAACCATCACAAAATACCCGGAAACAAAAAAGAAGACAAGCCCCTCTCCGTCAATCTGTCAGGCAAAACAACGCAAGATAAAACAGACAGGTTAAATCGGGTTAATCGCATATTTTTTGCGTTAAAAGTGTTAAAAGCCATTCCTCGCGCAAAAAAACTGCATGTTATTTGCCCTATATTTGCGAAGTGTAAAGATACACCCGGGCAAGTTCAAACAGGCCCATCCAGCCCCCCGGACATCGTTTACACACACAAACAAACAATAACACAGAAAAAATATGAACACAAAAAACAGCAAAAACGTAATCTTTATTGTACTGGCAGCAATCATAAGCTCAATAGTCACCCTGCTGGGCAACAGCGTAATAAACAAAAACAGCGGAAACAGACTGCCTGTCGGCTCCCCCGGCCACAGCATCTCCGAAGAAGTCAAAGCCTACGCCAACTCCTTTGAACAGGACAAAAACGTAGTACTCACCAACCTCACCACAACCGAAGGATATCCCGATTTCACGGAAGCAGCCTCCAAGTCAGTCGACGGCGTAGTACACGTAAAGACTACAACCACAGTAACCCAGCAACAATACATCAACCCGTTCGACTTCTTTTTCGGATTCGGCGACCGCATGCCCTCCCAACCGCGCGAACAGATCGGATTCGGCTCAGGAGTAATCATCTCCAAAGACGGATACATCATCACCAACAACCACGTAGTAGCAAATGCCACCGAAGTCTCCGTCACGCTGAACGACAACAGAGAATTTATAGCCAAAGTAGCCGGAACAGATCCCAACAGCGACATAGCCCTGCTGAAGATAGAAGGCGATAATTTCCCCTACCTCACCTTCGGCAATTCCGACGCCCTGCGTGTCGGCGAATGGGTACTGGCCGTAGGCAACCCCTTCAACCTGACCTCCACAGTCACAGCCGGCATAGTAAGCGCCAAAAACAGAGGTAACGTAATGGGAGGCGGCCCCAACGACATTCAATCCTTCATCCAGGTAGACGCAGCCGTCAACCGGGGCAACAGCGGCGGAGCATTAGTAAACACACGCGGCGAACTGGTAGGCATCAATACCGCCATCTACTCACAGACAGGAGACTTTGCCGGTTACGCCTTCGCCGTACCCATCTCCATAGCCGGCAAGATAGCCGCCGACCTGAAGGAATATGGCACCGTACAGCGCGCCCTGCTGGGGATCACGGTTCCCAATATAGAAAACATCCGGCGTCAGGATCCCGAAAAAGCCCGCGAACTGTCGCAGCTCAAAGGCGTCCAGGTAGAAGGGTTCGGTGACCGGAGCGCCGCCAAATCCGCCGGAATACAGAAAGGAGACATCATCACCGCCATCAACAACGTACCCGTCCGCAATTTCGCCGAGATGCAGAACCAGTTGAGCAAATACCGTCCCGGAGAAAAAGTCAATGTCACGGTTGACCGAAACGGTAACAATCGCTCTTTCACCGTCGAATTGACGAACAACGAAGGAAATACCGAAATCACGCGCAGTACAAACGCCGTGAGTACCCTGGGCGCCACATTCAAGCAAATACCGGAAGAGCGGAAAAAAACGCTGGGTATTTCCAGCGGAATCGAAGTGGAAAGCGTGGAAAGTAACGGGCTTTTCAGGAAAGAAGGAATCAACAAAGGATTCATCATCATGAGGATCAATAACACACCCGTTAACAGCGAAAGCGATGTAGCCGGTATCGTAGCATCCACCGGAAACCGTCAGGACAAGGTACTGCTTGTAGCAGGCTTCTATCCGAACGGAAGGACACAATACATCGCAATCGACCTGTCAGGCAACCGATGAGGCCGGTTAACAAAGGTTAATCACCATTCTTTCGGTAACAAATAAACAGTTATTCGTGTTTTTATAGCAAAGGGTTTGGATTTCATATCCAAATACCTTTGTTTATTATTGAGGGGGGGGTATTTCATTGTCGGAAATATTTTGTATTTTTGCACCCCCAAAAAGATTTATGACAAGATAATTTAGAAGGATTAAGCATAAATGAGACAACTAAAGATTACAAAATCCATCACAAATCGAGAAAGCGCTTCTCTGGACAAATACCTCCAGGAGATCGGTCGTGAAGACCTGATCACTGTAGAGGAAGAGGTGGAATTGGCGCAAGCCATCAAGAGGGGCGATCGCCAGGCGCTGGAAAAACTCACCAGAGCCAACCTTCGGTTTGTGGTATCGGTAGCCAAGCAATACCAGAATCAGGGATTAAGCTTACCCGACTTGATCAATGAGGGTAATCTCGGTTTGATCAAGGCTGCCGAAAAATTTGACGAAACCAGAGGGTTTAAGTTCATCAGTTATGCTGTTTGGTGGATTCGTCAATCAATCCTGCAAGCGTTGGCCGAGCAGTCCAGAATCGTCAGATTGCCGCTGAACCAGGTAGGATCACTCAATAAGATAAGCAAAGCTTTTCAAAAGTTTGAACAGGAAAACGAACGGAGGCCTTCGGCCGAAGAATTGGCCCGGGAACTGGATCTGTCGATAGAAAAAGTGACAGACTCGCTGAAAGTATCCGGTCGCCATATCTCTATGGATGCCCCCTTTGTGGAGGGGGAAGACAACAGCCTGCTGGATGTGCTGGTGAACGATGACGCTCCCGTAGCCGACCGCACGCTGATCAACGAATCTCTCCAGAAAGAGATAGACAGGGCGCTCTCGACCCTGACGGAGAGGGAAAGCGACATCATCAAAATGTTTTTCGGCATCGGGTGCCAGGAGATGACCCTCGAAGAAATCGGCGATAAATTCCAACTGACACGCGAACGTGTCCGTCAGATCAAAGAGAAAGCCATCCGGAGACTCCGACAAGACTCAAGAAGCAAGTTGCTGAAAACCTATTTGGGCTAAGACGCCGGCAAAAAACGAAAAAATAGGGTAATTAGCCCTGTGATGACATTTTTTTCGGTGATTTTTTACACGAAATGGGGTGCATGTGAAATTTAAGTTTTATATTTGCGGTTCAAAGCAGAAGGAATTTTACACAGATGAACTTTATTTTAATGGAGGTGTTATACATGAGGCAGTTAAGATTGCATTGAATGTGTAATGCCGTGTATCGGCAAGCAAAAAAATAATATCGAGTTATTGTAATAGAATGTTTAATTAGAATTTAAATTTATGAAAAAGTTGGGTTTACTTTTATTCTCTGCACTTATTGCTCTCAGCGTAAGTGCACAAGAAGTACAGAACGTTTCTCATGGTACGGTGTATCTGAAAAACAAAGCGAGTGATAATTGGTATATTGGCCTTGGAGGCGGGACTAACCTCTACCTCCCGCCCACTACCGGTATAGGTGATCGTCTCGGATGGATGGGGCAACTTGAAGTCGGACGTTGGTTTTCTCCTAACTGGGGCGCCCGTGTGGTGCTTGATGGTGGTCATATCAAACACCAGTCTACAAAAGTTCCTTCCGAACAAAACTGGTTAGGCGGTCACCTCAACCTGATGTACGACGTTACTAACGCATGGGGCAGCTATAATCCCAACAGGGTTTACAGTTTGATCCCTTATGCAGGTGTCGGTGTTATCCATGCAATGGACGGTGACTGGAAATCGGACGGCTCTTTTTTTAACGCCACTTCATTGACTTTCAATGCAGGTTTGATCAACAATTTCAAAGTTTCCAAAAACATTAGTCTTTTCCTTGAAATAGGTGCTAAGGCTTTGAAGGAATACTTTGATCACACTGAGGTTGGAGGTTTTGCTTATGACGCTCTGTTCACCGGTACGGCTGGTATCAAAATCGGTCTTGGTGGAAAACAGGGTTTTACTCCCGCAGAACTGATGGATTACAACCTGATCAACGACTTGAACAGCCAGATCAACAGAGTACGTGCAGAAAACGAAGAACTGAGAGTAAGACCGGAAGCTTGTCCGGAATGTCCTAAAGTTCAACCGACTGTTGTTTCCGAAGGCGTCTACATCCCGAACGTGGTATTCTTCCGCATCAACTCGGCTAAGATCGACAGGGGTCAGCAAGTAAGCGTTTACAATACTGCTGAATACCTGAAGGCTAACCCGAATGCGAAAGTAAATATCGTTGCTTATGCTGACAAACAGACAGGTACTCCGGCATACAACTTCGCTCTTTCCGAAAGACGTGCCAGGGCGGTTGCCAATGCTTTGACCAACGATCACGGAATCGACAGTGGCCGTATTTCCATCGACTGGAAGGGTGATACCGAACAGCCGTATGCTGAAAACGACTGGAACCGTGTTGCTATCTTCTTTGTCGAATAAGTTAAGTGAGATTATTGCAAATACAAAAAAGTCCCGGCAGGGGCCGGGCCTTTTTTTGTTATTCGGCCGATAGATATAACAGGGTTTGGAAAGAATGTCGCAGCCGGTTTTATATCGTATGTGGCGATGTGCTGTTACCCTAATGTGTCCCGAGTCTGCTGTTTTTGTTGACAGATTAATCTCTGTGGCGCTCTTGGGGTTCATTAGTTCTTATATCGAACTCTCTCGTTGCGTCACCGTATCTCTGAATAAGGCGGGGGGAGGTTGAACCGAACTGAAAAATACAATTATCCCAACTATTATAGAAACAATAGTTGGGATTTTTGTACTTAGCGGGGGGATCGCGACTCTTTCTGATGGATCCCGACAGGATACGGGTCAATCGGAATATCCGACCGTTTGCGTCAACAGGACTTCCTGATGGGGACTCAGATTGAGGAGGGTGCTTAATTTGTCTTTGTCGAACGAACCGCGTACAACTACTCCAAGGCCTTCGGAGGAACAGTAAAGGTATACGTTTTGCGCTACAAATCCGCAGTCGGTGTAGGCGTACTTTCCTGACATCTTCTCCGTGTCGGATACAAAGAGCAGATTGAGCGCCGCCTGTGATACAAATGACTGTGTCCCGGTCTGAGACCGGTAATCGCCTTTCTTTACCTCTTTCAGGTGATGATTGCGCGCGTCATAATAATAGATGCCGGCTTTCGTCGTTACATACAGTTCCAGTTCCTGACGGTTGTTGGCCGTGGGCGCTGTACGCTTGTCGTCGCGGTTGAAGCCGTTGGCGGCCCATAACAGATCGGATATTTGCTGCAGGGTCAATTCCCGGTCTTGGTATGTGCGGACGGATTTCCGTTCGTTCAACGCTTGCATCAGCGGTTTTCCGCCTGTTCTGTCGGGGGCGGGCAGACGGATGTCCTGGGCTGACAGGGGGGTGCTCAGGATGATTAGGAGTACTGACTTGAAAATTCGATTCATAACTGATAATTTATAATATTCATATTTCGCAAATTTACACAAAATGTCTCAGTTTATCAACCGTGAACAGGGGGGGATTTCGTGACGGTATTTTTGTTTTGAGGGGTTGCTGTCGGTGGTGATTGGGTCGGTGCGCTGTCGGCGCGGGTCGGGGTTCTTTTTATCGAAAAAAAGGATGAAAACAGGGAAATTTCGTGCCCGCGTTTACGCAATTCGTGGGCACGTTTACATCATTCGTGCCCACGTTTGCGCCTTTCGTGGGCACGTTTACGTCATTCGTGCCCACGTTTACAAAAATTCGCGGGCACGTTTACGCCTTTCGTGCCCACGTTTACGCTTTTCGTGGGCACGTTTACGTCATTCGTGCCCACGTTTACGCAGATTCGCGGCGTGTTTGCGCCGTGCGTGGACACGTTCAGGCCTTTCTTTTGCGTGTTTGTGCCGTCCGAGGGCATGTTTGTGTCGTGCGAGGGCATGTTTGCGCCGTGCGTGGACTCGTTTGCGTCTTGCTCGTGCCTGTTTGCGCCGTGCGTGGGGGCGTTGGGGGTGCGTGTGTAGGCCATGATTGCGGGGGGGAGGGATTTTGCGCTGTGTGTGCCGGTTTTTATTTTACGGGTGAGGTTCCGGGACGGGGTGGTGGTGCCGGCTGTTGTCTGAGGGGGCGTGGAGGGGCTTTCACGGGGGGTGGGGGGGCGCGCGGACGGAGCGCGGCGATCCGGGGGGATGGGGCTTTTTCGGACTTGGGTGGGGGGGGTGCCTCTGCGTATTATTGTATCGGTCGGGTGTGTCGACGGCGTCGCTGCCGGGTGGGTGTGCGGGGGGGTTGACGGGTTGATGTGTCGGCGCGTCGGTGGGGGAGGGGAGGCGGGGGGCGTCCCGGACGGGGTTTTGTGACGGGGGGGGGCGGGCTTTTTCGGCGGAGGTGCTGCGTGTGTTGGCTTACCGGGTCACGGATATGCGGGCGAAGGGTACTGTGCCGGGTGAACCGAATTGTCTGTCGAGGTATTTGTAGTATCCGGAGATGGCGACCATTGCGGCATTGTCGGTGGTGTAGGCGAGTTTGGGGAGATGGATCTTCCACCCGTAGCGGTGGCTGTATTCTTCAAAGGCGCGTCGCAGACCTGAATTGGCTGATACGCCGCCGGCGATGGCGACTTCGTCTGTTTGCAGGTCTCGGGCGGCCTGGTATAATTTATTCATCAAAATATCTACAACGGTTTTCTGAAGGGATGCACAGAGGTCTTCCCGGTTTTTTTCGATAAAGTGGGTGTCTTTCTTCAGCTCGTCGCGGAGGAGGTAGAGGAAGGAGGTTTTCAGTCCGCTGAAGCTGTAGTCGTAGCCCGGGACGTGTGGTTTGCCGAACGTGAACCGGTGGGGGTTTCCCTGTGTGGCCAGTCTGTCTATCGCCGGGCCGCCGGGATAGCCCAGACCCATCACTTTGGCGCATTTGTCTAATGCTTCGCCGGCGGCGTCGTCGATGGTCTGTCCCACAATCTCCATGTGGTTGTGAGACTTCACCCGGATGATCTGGGTGTTGCCGCCGGAGACGAGGAGGCAGAGGAAGGGGAATCGGGGTTGGGTGGTGTCGTGCGGCGTTTCTTTGATGAAGTGTGCCTGGACGTGTGCCTGCAGGTGGTTGACGTCGATCATCGGGATGTTCAGCGCGGACGAGAGGCCTTTGGCAAATGATGTGCCGACGAGCAGGGAGCCCAGCAGTCCGGGGCCGCGCGTGAAGGCGATGGCTGTGAGTGCTTCGCGCCTGACGCCGGCTTGCTTCAGGGCGTCGTGCACGGTGGGGATGATGTTTTGGAGGTGTGCCCGGGATGCCAGTTCGGGTACGACGCCGCCGTAGCGTGTGTGGACTGCCTGGGTGGCGATTACGTTCGAGAGGATTACTTCGTCGCGGAGCACGGCGGCGGAGGTGTCGTCGCACGAGGATTCTATGCCTAACAGGGTTATCGGCGGGTGCATGATCGTATTTTTTTATTACAGGGTTATATCCACTCTGACGGCGCCGAGCAGCGCGTCGGGATGATGCCGGTAGGTGAGGCGGTGGACGTATTCGACGCGCAGCAGTCCGAAGATGTTGGTGATCCCGACGGTTCCCTCTGCGTAGGGGGTGAAGCCGTCGTACGGGTGCGAAACGGAGGGGAAACGGTATAGTCCCTCCGGTCTGAGTGACGGATTGTTCCTGTCGCTCAGCCGGCCGCAGGAGGCTCTCAGCGAAATCAGTTCCCTCATTCGCAGCATGTTGGTGACCGGTAGTTTGGACAGCAGAAGGTCGTCGCCCACAAAGGCCATCCGCAGCGTATACTGTTCGTCCGACATGAATTCCAGCGCACGGTTCAGGAAAAAGAAGCTGTTCTCGATGTGGCGCTGGTGCCGCTGATTGGCGTAGGTCAGCAGCGGGAAGGGGACGCTGTTCCAGACCTTCATCGCTTCGCCTGCTACGTCCAGGCGGCCGGATCGTCCCAGCAGGAAGCGTTTTTGTACCGAAAACTCTGTCCGGTGACAGGCTGTTTCGCTGCCCATAAAGCCGCTGAGTCCGACCGAGTGCGAGAGGATGAAGACCGGTGAGGTTATTTCCAGCGGTATTTTCTTCCGCTTTTGCTGGATGTAGGCTTCCCGGACGGAATAGCGCAGGAGGATTCCTGCTTCGGCCGTTTTCAGTATGGCGACGGGGATGACGGTACCGTCGTCCTGCAGCCTGTCGAACTGCAACGTTCCCTGCGGCGCGAAGTTCGACCGCCTCAGCCTGAGCGTGTAGGCAAATCCGCCGGCGTATTCTCTCTCGTAATTGATTTCGGCAAAATTGCGGTATACGGCTTCGTTCAGCGATCGCCTGTAAGTGATCAGCAGCCGGTCGTTCAGGGCATACGGGTGCGATTCGCCGGGAGAATAGAGGTCATTTTCGTATACCAGTCGCAGGCTGTTTTTGGGGAACTCCTCTTCGTGATAAGCTTTTCGGGTGAACGAACAGATGGCTTCGCCCCGGTATTTGAGTCGCCGGTCTCCGAATCCGTAAGCGGCATATCCTCTTACGAAGAGGTAGGGACTCAACCGCGAATTGGAGGCGAGACCGGCTCTGAGACGGAATCCTTCGACGGGATTATAGGTGGGCAGCGTCTGCAGTCGGCCGAAGTCAAAAAGGTTCGTCTCCGGATTTCCGAGCGCTACCCAGTCGTTCATCACAAACTTCAGCGCCCCGGAGAGGGCGTTCCCCGATCGGCCCCGTGACTCCTTCATACTCTCCCGTATCGCCTGCGACCGTGCTGCGAAATCATCCGGCTGAAGGGCTACGGTCACTCTGCCGGAAGCCGGCGCTTCTGCCGCGTCTTTCGGGGAGAAAAGCATCGGCTCGAAGCCTTCGCGCACGACGGTCAGCGGCCTGTCGGCGAGCGAATCGGGTATGGCAAACGAAAATTCGCCCACGCTGCCCGCCACCGTTCCAATGCCGGTGCCCTGGATGTAGAGCGCCGCATAGGGCACAGGCGTGCGGTACTTTGCGTCAATCACCACCCCCTCCCTCACGGCTGTTTGCGCGGCGCCCGGCACGGCGGCGCCCAGCAGCAGTGTCAAACAGAAAAAAAGCGTACCTTTCATATCCTTCACCGTTTTACAGTCATTATACATCAATCCTGTCCGTCAAAAATATCACAGCTTTCTGTAACGCACCCTTTTCGGCTCCATATTTCCGAGGCGCACCCTCCGGTTCTCCTCATACTCGCTGTAGGAGCCTTCGAAGAAGAATACTTCCGAATTGCCCTCAAAAGCCAGGATGTGCGTGCAGATACGGTCCAGAAACCAGCG
>JAIRSV010000108.1 GCA_031255275.1 Proteiniphilum sp. | reverse complement strand
AATGAGTGACAGTCTGGTCAATGCAATCGACAGGTTCTGTTCCATACACAATGCAGTTGTCTTTTGCGACCATACAAGCAGTTACCACGGAAAATACAGGGTTTTGTATTCTCTTGTTGCGTCTCAAAGGATGTATGATAAATCAGAATCCCAACCCGATTTGCTGATTCATATCGGCGAAATTACCGGAGACTATCCTGCCTTGAATATAGGGGGGAAAGAAGTATGGAGAGTGAATGAAGACGGGGAAATCAGAGACACCTTTAAAAGGTTGAAATGCGTATTCGAAATGCCGGAGGAGGTTTTCTTTCAATACTACTCACAAAGCGGCGAAAATGGAGATGACAGTTATCTGCATTTTTGCAAAAATCAACTCAACGAGACCAGAAGTAAAATCCCGGAACTTCCGTTCTCCAACGTATGGCTGGCATCCAAACTGGCGCATTGCATACCTGAAAATTCAACCGTACATTTTGGTATTTTAAACAGTCTGCGTACATGGAATCTCTTTGAATTACCCGAATCTGTAACATCCGCTTCGAATGTCGGCGGATTCGGTATTGACGGGGGGGTATCTTCCCTGGTCGGCGCCTCTTTTGCGAACAAAAGCAAACTGTATTACGGAGTCATTGGAGACTTGGCATTTTTTTACGACTTGAACGCTATCGGTAACAGGCATGTTGGAAATAATTTGCGAATTCTACTGGTGAATAACGGTAAAGGGGCGGAATTTCGTCTATTCAGTCATACAGCGGCGCAATTCGGAGAAGACGCTGATACGTTCATGGCAGCAGCCGGCCATTTCGGAAATAAATCCCGGGAACTTGTGAAGAATTACTCCCAAAATTTGGGTTTTGAATATCTAAGCGCTTCAAACAGGGAGGAATTTGAACTGGTATATGAACGTTTTATACTCCCTGAAATCACAGACAGGCCAATATTATTTGAAGTTTTCACAGACAGTGAAGAAGAGAGCAAAGCATTAGAATTGATTACCGGCTTGGAAGTCAATGTCGATGGAATAGCTAAACATTTTGCCAAACAGGTTGCCAAACAATTATTGGGGCCAAAGGGGATTGAAATTGCAAAAAAAGTAATTAAGAAGTAATCAAATTATATTTTCATGAAAATTGGAATCGTAACTTCTCCCGTCATTTCTCCACTCCGATCGAAGTGACGGGAGGGATACGGATTTGTTAATGGAAAAAAGCGGGAAATTGAAAATGCTACTTCTTTACTTAACAACTTCACCTTAATTCATTCTCACATTGGCTTATTAATTCCCTTCAAGAGGACTTGCGCTGACGCGTAAACATATTTTAAATCAGAAGAATCGCAGTACGGAGAATCGCTTCGAAGGGATTCTCCCGTTTCCCCTGAGAACGAGTAACAAAAAAAAGAGCTTTTACAAATAATATTGGGATTTAATCGTAAATATTTGTATCTTCGCGAAGTTTTTATTCCGATACTTCGATAGTGCCGGGCGCAAAACAGAGGAATAACGCCCATTAGGGTATATTGTAACACTAATTTACAAGGACAGTGAAGAAGAGGTTTATTATCGTCCTTTTTACTTTTTTATTATTCACGGCAGGAGTAAAAGGACAAGAAATTTGGAGACGTGATAGCAAACAGACGACACCAAGTTTGGCTATCAAAACTAATATTTTGTATGATGCCACAATGAGTATCAATCTGGGAGCGGAATTTAAAGTGGGTCGCCGGTGGACTCTCGAAATCCCCGCCACATACAATCCCTGGGCATTAAGAGCAGATTACAAGTGGAAGCTCCTGCTCGCGCAGCCGGAACTGCGCTGGTGGCCATGTGAACCCTTTAACGGTCATTTCTTCGGTCTGCACGGCCATTATGCCTTTTATAACATCGCGGGCGTAGGGTCGGAGTGGATGAGAAATTACCGCTTTGAGGGATGGCTCGCCGGGGGTGGTATAACCTATGGTTACCAGTTTTACCTGGGACCTCGCTGGAATCTCGAACTGTCTATCGGAGCCGGTTATACCAACCTGGAGTACGACCGCTCCGAATGTATACTCTGCGGCGATTTCAAAGGGAGGGAAACCATGGGTTTTATAGGCCCTACCAAAGCCGCCCTTACCCTCATTTACATTATTAAATAACTCGCCAAACATGAAGATGAAGATTCTATTGTATATATCGCTGGCTGTATGCGCGATATTTATCTGCCCCTTGGAGACGTACGGGCAGAACGACGCATGGAGCGACTTGCTCGTGAAAGACGCCCTGGCGAAGCTGGAAAGAGATCAGGTGACTGTCAAGTTTGACGTGGTACTGAATAATTACCTGCTTCCGTCGAACGGGCAACTGGTGCTGACCCCCGTCATCATGGACGGCAAGGGCAACGAGGCCGCGCTTCCGGAAATGATTGTGAACGGCAGGCGTCGCGACAACATCTACCGCCGCATGCTTCGCCTGAGAAAGGGAGACACTTCCCCCTACCGTGTTGTCCGGGTTCAGTCCAGAAGGGCAAAAGGGTCGATCGGATATAATTCGCAGATCGCTTTCGAGCGGTGGATGAACGGCGCTTCCGTCTACCTGCAAATCGATTTGTGCGGCTGCGGAAATGAAAGCATTGATATTACCGGTATCAAGATTATCAACAAGATTACGTCGCCGAAGGCTCCCGTTTTCGATTTCGCTTATAAGCCATACGTCTCCTTCGTTCATCCTCCGAAAGAGGAAACAAAGAAACGCGAAGAAGTCGGATCGGCATATATCATCTATCACACCGGGCAGTCGGTCATTCGTCCGGAGCTGTTCAGCAACAGCGCGGAGCTGAGCAAAATCGCGGCGAGCATCAGTTACGTAAAAGAGGAACCGCAAGCGCGAATCATGTCTATCACCATCGACGCCTTCTCCTCGCCCGAAGGGTCTTTCCAATCCAATCTCGCACTGTCGAAGCGGCGGGCAGAATCCCTGAGGGAGTATATAGCACGTCAGTTCGGCATGAGTCCCAACCTGATCCGCGCCACTGGAAGGGGCGAAGACTGGGAGGGGCTGGCGAAGCTGCTGGAAACCGACTACGGCATTGAGGAGAGGATGGAAGCGCTCCGCATTATCCGCGAGGTGGACGTATTCTCGGGACGCGAAAAGCTGTTAATGGATCTCGCCGGCGGACGTGCCTACCGTTATATGCTGGAAAAACTGTTCCCGCGCCTTCGCCGGAGTGATTACCGCGTTGAGTACACCATTCCCGAATTTACCATTGAGAGGGGGAAAGAGTTGCTTGCCACCCGTCCCGGTCTGTTGAGCGCGGAGGAGCTGTACATCATAGCGAACACTTATGAGAAGGGAAGCGACGATTTCCTCAAAGTGCTTGATGTGGCCGCCAGTCAGTACCCTGAAAATGCGGAGGCCCGCCTGAATGCGGCCGCCGTCTGTCTGCTCAGGGGCGAAACAGAGAAGGCGGATGAGATCCTGTCGGGTTACACGGACAATCCGCAGGCATGGAACAACCTGGGCGTGCTGATGATGGGACGTCGCCGGCTGGACGAGGCGGAAAATTATCTGAACCGGGCGCGTACCGCCGGTGTGGAAGAAGCTGCGCACAACCTCGATCTGCTGGAAGAACTGAAAGATGCCGTGGTAGAGTTTGACTCTGCCCGGGATGAATACGATCAGTACAGGCAGAAATCTCCGCGTCCCGAGCCTCTTGAGTCCGATCCGTCATCCGCGCCGGCGCAGCGGCAAACGAGATCAAGATCAAGATCAAGATAGAAACAGTTTTAAAAATAATTTATATATTGCTGAAAAAAAAGCACTTGGCCGAAAACTTACGCGAGATCCTTCCATACCTGGATTACTGTTATGTCAGAGAAGTGGCGCAATCGACGTAAGACGGTTAAGTGCTTTTTTATGTCCGTTTCACGGTTAATCACATTGCTATTGTTCTATGAAAAGTCTGTTCCGTTATATATTCCTTCCCCTGCTCACGGTGTTGCTTATTTTTGTAGCCACCTGTCTCATATCGCCTTCCGGAAATATGCCCGAAGGTCTCCCGTGGGATAAACTGGCGCACTTCGGCATGTTCTTTTTCCTGTCCGCCATTTCGCTGATAGATTATCACCGGATGTGCGAGGGAAATCCACCCGTTTTGCGCTGGATTTTCTGGGGATTTTTCGTTCCGGCGCTCTACGGGGGAGGTATCGAGCTGTTGCAGAAATACTTCTTCTCACTCCGCAGCGCGGAGTGGGGCGACTGGATTGCCGATATTCTCGGCTCACTGGCTGCTACCCTGCTGGTAATCATTTTCTTCAGAAGACGGTGATCTGCGAAGAGATATATTCCTGTGAAACCGGCTACAAGTTTTAAAAAAAACATTATATCCAAAATCATCATTCAATGAAAAAAGACAAAATCAACAGAAATCGCTCAAGACTGGTAACGACCGGCAGGCACAGGCTTCTTATGCTTTGCGCCTCTCTGGCAGGCGTATTGCTGCTTTCATGTACCGCGTCGCCGGGGAAGAAATCCGCCGCGTCGGAAGAGCCGTCCGGTGCCGTTGCCGCGGAAGGGGAAACGCCGGGTGACGACGATCGCCATTTTTTAGTGAAAACGGGGGATCCTGCTCCCGACTTTACGATGGAACTGCCCGATGGCAGTGCCGTCACGCTCTCATCCCTGCGGGGCAAGGTGGTGATGCTGCAGTTTACCGCCAGCTGGTGTGGCGTGTGCCGCAGAGAGATGCCTCATATAGAGTCGCGCATCCGGCAGCGTCATAAGAACAATCCCGAATTTGCCCTTTACGGGATCGACCGTGAGGAACCGGCAGAGAAGATTCGGCAATTCGTTAAGGCTACCGGGGTGACTTATCCCGTGGGGATGGATCTCGATGCCGGCATTTTCGGATTGTATGCCGAAAAGGATGCGGGCATTACGCGTAATGTCATTATCGACCGGGACGGGAAGATTGTGATGCTCACGCGTCTGTTTGAAGAGGATGAGTTTGAACGGATGGTGAAGACCATTGATTCATTACTGCTTGTTAACAAATAGCCGGCAATGGTACAGGAACAGCTTGTCAATTATACCGGCGTGCAGCTCTGCCGCGAGGAGAATATAATCCTCAGCGACATTAACCTCACTGTGAACCGTGGCGATTTTCTCTACGTCATCGGCAGGGTAGGTTCCGGGAAAAGCTCTCTGATGAAGAGCATGTATGCCGACATTCCCGTCGAGAAGGGGAGTGCGCAGGTATTCGACTACGAACTGGCCGACATCAAACACTGGCAGATTCCCTTTCTTCGCAGGAAGATAGGGATTGTTTTCCAGGATTTTCAACTGCTCACAGACCGTACCGTGGAAAAGAACCTTGAGTTCGTGTTATACGCTACCGGCTGGAAGAATCGCCGGGAGATCAGGAATCGCATCAACGAGGTGCTCGTGCAGGTGGACATGCAGAATAAAACCTACAAAATGCCGCATGAGCTGTCGGGCGGAGAACAGCAGCGCATAGTGATTGCACGTTCCCTGCTCAACTCGCCCTCCCTCATACTGGCCGACGAGCCTACCGGCAACCTCGATCCCGAGACCGGAAGCCAGATTATCGCCCTCCTGCGGGAGATAGTCGGCCACGGTACCGCCGTCATCTTATCGACGCACAATTACGCTATCGTACAGGCCTTCCCCGGCAAGATCATGCGCTGCGAAAATGCTTCCCTCATCTCAATGTAATTCCGAAAACGTCCCGTCGTCACAGGCGCATTGCAGGACTGACGTGTCAAAATTCCAACTGTTTCCCCGGGACTTGTTAAACATCTGTCTCGCCGGCCTGGGTGAGGTCGCCGCAGGCATCGCGACGGCCGCAGGGAAAAAAGGATGTTCCCAAAAAGTTTTTGGGGGTTCCCGGAAAGTTCTTGGGGGCTCCCAAAAAGTTTATGGGGGTTCCCAAATGGCGCATGGGGGTTCCCAAAAAGTTTTTGGGGGTTCCCAAAAGGTTCATGGGGGTTCCCAAA
>JAIRSV010000089.1 GCA_031255275.1 Proteiniphilum sp. | reverse complement strand
TTGCCCGATGACGAAAGTGCATCAAGTTTTTGCTGTACCACTTTCTCGCTTACTGTTCGCACTATCATCGACTGCAATTCCTGCGGCGCCTGTTTGTCGGACGTGAGCGAAATCGCGCGGGGATTTTCGTTCAGGTCGCCGGTAATCTGCAAAACAGCAAACAGATCCTTTCCTATTCTTGATTCCGGCGCCTGCTGTTCCGATCCGTCTATAACCTGGAATTGATACGCGTCCGTAGATTTCAGCAAAGGAGCGTAGATGCCCGTATTGTCTATCACAGCCACATTTTTCACGCTGCCGTCGTTGAGCGTGGAAAGCCACAGGGGCACTAACGACAAAGTCGCCATCAGCAACGGCATCAGGAGCGTAAGGATAATAAAAGACTTTTTTCTTACCCTGGTGATATACTCTCGTTGGATTACTAAACCTAATCTGTTCATATTCTTTGTCATTTTGTTACTGTTTTGATAAACACATCATTCATGGCAGGCAGTTCCTCGTCATAGCTCACCACCTCGTATCTGTCGAGAATCAGTCTCACCAGTTCGTTGCTGCCGATACCGCCCTCTTTCCGGATGCGGAGGTCGATAAATTCGTGGTAAGGCTCCTTCGAGAGCAGGGTGAAAGAGGGATGTTCAAAGTCAAATTCATTCCCCGTCAGCCGGAAGCGGAAAATGCCGGGGCGGTATTCCTTGCGAATATCGAACACTCTTCCCTGCAATACCACCTGCGACTTGTGGATAAGCGCGATATTATCGCACAACTCCTCTACCGATTCCATATTGTGCGTGGAGAGGATGATGGTTTTTCCCTCATCCTTGAAGCGCAGCATCTCCCTTTTCACAATATCCACATTCACGGGATCGAAACCGCTGAAAGGTTCGTCGAAAATCAGCAAGTCAGGATTATGGATCACGGTAGAGATAAACTGCACCTTCTGCTGCATCCCCTTCGACAGCTCCTCCACCTTACGGTTGTACCAGTCCATAATGTCGAACCGCTTAAACCAGATCATCAACTCGCGGTGCGCATCCTTTTTCGACATCCCCCGCAGTTGCGCCAGATACATCGCCTGTTCGCCCACTTTCATTTTCTTGTACAATCCGCGTTCTTCGGGCAGATACCCGATTTTATACACATCTTCCGCCCTTGAGGGACGGCCGTCAATCATCACCTCCCCGCTATCGGGGGCGGTAATGCGGGTGATGATGCGTATAAGCGTGGTTTTCCCCGCACCGTTCGGCCCCAACAGACCGAAAACAGTCGCACGGGGCGCCTGAATACTCACCTTATCCAACGCCAGATGGTTGGCATACTGTTTTACTACATTACAGGTTTCTAAATACATCCGTTCAATGATTTTTCGATAGTTAGTTATTTGAAAATTGCGTGCGAAGCACAAACTGTTGCCGATTCGTTAATATTTCAATACAATCCTTTCTCCCAATTCTTTCGAGAGAACTTTCTTTATTTCCTGCAACTGTTTCAGCCGGGTGATAAGAGAGACGGAATCGTTCGGGTTGCCCTGTTTCATCTCATCCCTTATCTCTCTGATCTGTTGCAGGACGTAAGCATTCTTCAGTTCCGTGGTCGCGCGGGGTACGTGGGAGTTCAGCAAATTCTGCTCCAGCAAGCGGGAATCTTTGTCGTCGAGATCTTCTCCCAGAATTTTCGCATGTATTTTACTCAGATGATACCGGTCGCTTATCAGTTCCGACGCCAGCCGGCTGATTTCCGGGTCAGCGTGCGACAGGAAGTGACGACCGGAATCGAAATGCGGATCATCCATATACGTTACGGCTTCGTCAAAAATCCGTCTGTACAGGCCGGTGGTAAAGGCGATATTGTCGCGGTCAAAGTCGAACTTCACAAATTCCGTCACGCCCGGCCCCTCTTCCACCAGCACATCCTCTTCGATAACGGCCTTACCTTCTTTCCGCTTGCGTTTCTCGAACTTCCGGTATATGGGTCTGTTGCCATAGCGGACGATATAGCGCAGGATCTCCCTTTCATACTTTTCGTAAGGACTTTTCGGCGACATCCTGCTTCCGGCAACTGTTCCCGACGCCGGCGAACCGTCCGGTTCCCAATCCGGCGGCGGAACGGGTTTTATATCCTTCTGATCCTTCTGATCTTTCTTTTTGTCGTAATTGCGGCGGCGTATTTTGTTGATCTCCGCAATCAATACCTGTTCCTGCATATTCAGCAGCTGGGAGCTCTCCTGGATATAGACCGAACGGGTAATCGTTTTAGGGATCAGCGCGATGCTCTCCACTATATTCGATATAAGTCCAGCCCGTCTGACGGGATCGTCACCCACTTCCTTCAGCAGCAGCTGCGTTTTGAACCGGATAAAATCAACCTCGCTTTTCCCGATATATTGATGAAGTCCCTCCGCATTCTGTTTTCGGGCAAACGAATCAGGGTCTTCCCCTTCGGGAAGGAGTACTACCTTCACGTTCATCCCGTCCTCCAGCAGCAGGTCGATCCCCCTCAAAGCGGCTTTTATCCCGGCCGAGTCACCGTCGTAAAGCACGGTAATGTTTTCGGAGAAACGGTGTATCATGCGGATCTGTCCGTGCGTGAGCGCCGTCCCCGACGATGCGACAACATTTTCGATTCCCGCCTGGTGCATGGAGATCACATCGGTATATCCCTCCACCAGAAAGCATTTGTCCTGTTTCACAATAGCGTTTCGGGCGAAATAGATCCCATACAGTTCATGGCTTTTGGAGTAGATTTCGCTTTCGGGAGAGTTTACATACTTTCCCGTATTCTCCGCCCTTTTGAGGATGCGTCCGCCGAAGGCAACAACCTTCCCCGACAGTGTGTGGACGGGGAAGATCACCCTTCCGCGGAAACGGTCGAAAAGCGGCTGGTTGTCGTTACCGGACGACAGTCCCGTTTTCAGCAGATAATCGCGTTTGTATCCCGCTTTCTGCGCTTCGACGGAGAAAGCGTCGCGCTGTTCCGGACTGTAACCCAGCTGGAATTTTTTCACAATATCGTCGCGGAATCCTCTCTCGCGGAAGTAGGTGAGGCCTGTCGCCTTCCCTTCGGGATGAGTGTGGAGCATCCTCACAAAGAAGTCGCGGGCATACTCATTGAGGATAAACATGCTGTCGCGGTCGCTCTGCGCCTGCTTTTCCTCATCGGTGAACTCTTTCTCCACTACTTCTATATTGTATTTGCGGGCAAGGTACTTCAGCGCTTCGTAATAGGAGAGCTGTTCGTGCTTCATCATGAAGTGGACGGGCGTTCCGCCTTCGCCGCAGGAGAAACACTTGCAGATGTTTTTGGAGGGGGAAACGTAGAACGATGGTGTGCGATCGTCGTGAAAGGGGCACAGTCCCACATAGTTCACCCCCCTGCGGCGGAGGGTGACAAAGTCCGAAACGACGTCTACAATCTGTGCCGTGTCCTGAATACGTCCTATGGTTATCTGATCGATCATTTTTTTCGCAGTACGAATTTAGTGAATTATGCTGTGATAATTGTCCGTTTTTTGAAATAAAATCGTAATTTTGCCTCGATTTGTAAAAATCGGATGCTGTTAAGTAATCTTTTTTACTGTCAGGGAATGTACTGAAAAAGTTTTAAATTTTGCTATTATGAATACGATCGACTGGTCTAACTTATCATTTGGTTATATGAAGACTGACTGCAATGTACGCAGTTATTACCGCGACGGCAAATGGAGCGAGCCTGAAACGGAAACATCGGAATATTTGACTCTCCACATGGCGGCTACCTGCCTGCATTACGGACAGGAGGCTTTTGAAGGACTGAAGGCTTTCCGCGGAAAGGACGGAAAGATCCGTATCTTCCGGATGCGGGAGAATGCTCTGCGCCTGCAGTCTTCCTGCCGCGGCATTATGATGGCGGACGTGCCGACGGAACTCTTCGAAAGGATGGTTTTACTTGCTGTGGAGAAAAACAGGCGTTTTGTGCCTCCCTGCGAGAGTGGCGCGTCGCTCTACATCCGTCCGCTGCTCATCGGTACCGGTGCGCAGGTGGGGGTGAAGCAGTCAAAAGAATATACTTTCCTGATCTTTGTAACGCCGACAGGTCCCTATTTCAAGGAGGGTTTCAAACCTACTCCCATGGTGATTATGCGCGAATATGACCGTGCGGCTCCGCTCGGTACGGGTACGATCAAAGTCGGGGGGAATTACGCTGCCAGTCTGCGTTCGGGCGAGAAGGCGCACGAAATGGGTTATTCCGCCGTGCTTTACCTCGACGCTAAGGAGAAGAAATATATCGACGAGTGCGGTCCTGCCAATTTCTTCGGGATAAGAGACAATACTTATATTACCCCCAGGTCGGAATCCATTTTGCCCTCCATCACCAACAAAAGCCTGATGCAGCTGGCCGAAGAGATAGGGCTTACGGTGGAACGCCGCCCGATTCCGGTAGAGGAGCTGGCTACCTTTGAGGAGGCCGGCGCATGTGGCACGGCTGCCGTGATCAGTCCCATTTTGCGGATCGACGACTTGAGTGAAAACAAAAGCTATGAGTTTTCGAAAGACGGCAAGGCAGGTCCCGTCAGCGAGAAGTTATACCATAAGTTGCGTGCCATTCAGTATGGCGACGAACCGGACAAATACGGGTGGATAACGGTTGTGGAGTGATTTTTACTGATTGCTCCACTCCTTATACGGGTGTCCGGAAAGGTATGAGTTGTAATACCGTGCCATTCCGGTCACCTCATCGCCCAGCCATTCGGGGCGGTCAAACGGTTCATCTTCGTCTTCCAGTTCTATTTCGGCAATGACAAGCCCTTCGTTATCGCCTGAAAATTCATCCACTTCAAACAGGTGTCCGCCGTAACGGACAAGATGTCGGGTTTTTTCGACCACTGCCCCTTCGCACAGCAGAAGCATCTCTGTGGCATCCTCTGCGGGAATCCCGTATTCCCATTCATGACGTTTGATTTTACTCTCTCCCTCCGTCAGCGCGCTCTTGACGGTGATAAATGCTTTCCCGCCGCCGGTCCGTATGCGGACGGTGCATGCTCCGGAGCGGGAAAGGTAACCTTGCCTGATGGTGAGGCTCTTGAATGTGTGTGGCTTATAGTCGCCTTTAACGAGAAATTTGCGTTCAATTTCGTATCCCATCCGTGCAGATGTTTTGGCTGTATAACAGTGTAAATATAAAAAGTGTTGAATATTTTCCGGCAGACGACATTCGGGATTTTACGGCTTGTCCCCCCCTAAAAAAAGGATAACTATGTTTTTAAGCCCCCGTATCACTACGAAAAAATAAAAACATAGTTAAGATTTTGGTTGGATTAAAAAATCAATGCGCGTAATTCTATTTTTCAATGAATTCGTGACAAAAATAGGAAATTATTTTGTCATTGAAAAATATTTCATGAAATAATCTTTATTCTCCGGGGAAAATTTCTACAAAACACCTTCAACCAATCTTTTTCAACGTACAGGCGGGACGGGCGGATAGCATGAGGGTTTCTCCTGCGACTGCGACGGATTAATTATCTGTTGCGTGTGATGTTCCCTGCCTGTTGAAGCGGAGGGTGGGGGTTGCCGGCTTACCGCTGCGTTGAGTCGGAGGGCTGTATCGTTACGGTTCTCCTCTCTCTGCTGCTCCGGAAGGCCAGTTCTATGATTCGCATTACGTTCAGGGCTTCTTCCGGCTTGACGGCGGGGGAGGCGATTCCGTTGATGGCGTCGCGCAGGTTGATGAAGTATTCGCGGTAGTCTCCCGGTTCGCTTTCCAGCTTTCCGCGTATCTTGACACCTTTGTATTCGGCGCTGATGTGCCCCCAGAGGTCTTCGGGTTCGCGTCCCCAGTCTGTTCCTTCTGGTTTGGCGCCGCCGTCGAGGGAGGATTCCTGTACGTCAAGGCCGTGTTTTACGAATGACCCGTGTGTGCCGTGAAGTATGCAGGTGGCGCCGGGTATGCGGCAGATCATTCCTGATTTCAGGGTGGCGGTGAGGGTGGGGTAGTGGAGGCGGACATCGAAGTGGTCGTCGGTTTTTGCCCAGGGGCGCTGTGTGTTGATTTCGGCGGTGACGGCTTCCGGCATGCCGAAGAACCAGAGTGCCTGGTCGATGAGGTGTGAGCCCAGGTCGTAGAAGATACCTGAGCCGGGCAGTGGCTGTTCGCGCCACGCCTGGTTGGGACGGGGGTCGGTGCGATAGCGATCGAAGTGCGCTTCGTATTCTGTGATTTGACCCAGAAGGCCGCTGTCGAGCAGTTTTTTGACTGTCTTGCTGTCGCTCGTGAAACGGCGGTTGTGGTATACGGTGAGTATCTTCTTCTGCCGTTTCGCGATTTCTATCAGTTCGCTTGCCTCTTCCGTGTTTACCGTGAAGGGCTTTTCCACTACCGTGTGCTTGCCGGCGAGCAGCGATTCCCGCGCCCAGCGGAAGTGGTCGGTGTTGGGTGAGGTGACGATGACGAGGTCGATCTCGGGATCGTCGATGATTCCTTTTCCGCTGGGGACGACGGCGGTGATGGGGTAGCGTTCTTCGATAAATGCCTCTTTTTCGGGACTGGATGTGCTGATTTTAGTGAGTTCGAATCCCTCTACAATATCTATAAAGGGGGCGTGGAATACCCGGCCGGAGAGTCCGTAGCCGATGATGCCTGTGCGAATGTTGGTTGACATAGGTGTATATATTTAGGAATAAAGATATTTGACCAGTTTGTGTATTGCCAGCGCCCGGTGGCTGATGCTGTTTTTTGTTTCGTCGCCTAATTCGGCAAACGTTTGGGCGTGACCGTCGGGGATGAATACGGGGTCGTATCCGAAGCCGCCTGTGCCGCGTTTTTCGCTGATGATTTTCCCTCTGATTACGCCGTCGAAAAGGTGTTCTTCTCCGTTGACGAGCAGGGCGATTACTGTACGGAATCGGGCGGTGCGGTTTTCGGTCTTCTGCAGTGCCTTGAGCAGTTTGTCCGTGTTGTCGGCGGAGTTGCAGCCGGCTCCGGCGTAGCGTGACGAATATACGCCGGGGGCGCCGTCCAGCGCTTCCACTTCGAGGCCTGTGTCGTCGGCAAAGCAGTGACAGCCGTATTTCTCCCGGACGAATCTTGCTTTGATCAGCGCGTTCTCTTCCAGGGTGCTGCCTGTCTCGCTTATCTCCTCGTGACAGCCGATGTCGGCGAGGCTGAGGATACGTAATCTTCCTGCTGTTATTTTCCCGATTTCGTCGAGCTTGTGCCTGTTGTTGGTGGCAAAAACTATCTCTTTCATTGCTGTTTTCCTGTTTTCCGTTTTCTTTCCCGTTCGCGCTGTTTCATCTCCGCCTCGCGCTTGTGTTCTCTCTCTTTCAGCGCCTGTTTCCGCCGGCGGACTTTCTCTTTCTGCTGCCGTTTGCGTTCCCTCAGCGCCTGTTTCCTGCTTTTGGCGGATGTGGTCGCCGGTTGGAGTTGCAATGCTTTGGCGGCATTTTCTTCGAGCCGTCGCTGCAATGCTTCGGGCGTTTCCCGTTCGGGCTGATGCGCCGTCCGCGGCTGAACGGAGGGGTTCCTCCGTTCCGGGGACGTGTCCGGCGTCTTTTCCGCGTCCGGTGTCGTTGCCAAAGATACGATCTTTTCCCGGTACTGTGCGCATTTTTCTTCAATTTCTGTCTCCGCACCCTTTCCTGCCGGACGGGACGGGGGATGGGAGGCTTGCGCCGGAGTGTCACCGCCGGCGACCTTCAGAAAGATCCGGCGGCGCTGGTCGAGGAATGTGGCGGTGTCCGTATCACTGATCTTTTGCTCCATCTTCTTCAGACGGCGCGCGATCTTCCGCTGCTGCTCTCCCGAGGCCAGGGCGGATTGCCAGACGGTGGCGTTCAGCGTGAGTTCGAAAGGGGTACTGAGTCCCTTCACCTCTTCGAAGGCGCGGCAGGCCTTCTCATCCTCCCCGGTCACAGCGTAGAGCTGCCCGAGGAGGAACTGTAACCTTTTCTTCCGGGTATGACCGGATTCCCGCGCGATGACTGCCGGCAGGCGGATAATCGCCTCTGCCAAATCTCCTTTCCGGATCAGCAGGTCTGCATAATGTTCGGCAAACAGTCTCTCCAGGCGTTCGGGGAACTTCCTGCCCAGCAGGGCACCGGCTCTCCTTTCCGCCTCACACAGGTTTCCCGCCTCCGTGTAAGCCCGCAGCATCCATATCTCCGTTTCGTCCGTCAGTGCGGGGTCATGGCCGAACAGGTGCGGTATCCCGGAGAATATCGAGAGTGCTTCGTCGTAATCCCCGTTCTGCAGACAGGCTTTTCCCCGCAGCAGCCACACGTTTTTGAGAAACGGGTTAAATTCTTCCTGCCGGAGCCACCGACGGTATTTCTGTGAACGGGATTTGGCGGGATTGCGGCGCGGCTTTGCCGTGATGGAGTGTTCCAGGATAGCGATCCCGGTTTTGTCGATCACCGGGTCAAAAGGCCCTTTGTCTGCCGGTCTTTCCGTCGCGGGGAGGGGGGGATGGAGGGGGAGCAGTTCGGCATAATCGTCGCGAAAGGCTTCCGATCTCTCTTTCAGGATTTCGTAATATGCCTCTTCGGCATTGAAGTAGATGTTGTAGCGTGTCGCAAGTTCGTGGCGGGCGCGTGTGACGGGTGTATTCCCTGTGAGGGAACAGCCTGCAAAGAGCATGATACAGATTATTCCCGCAAAAGTATGGGCTGTTTTCACACTCCGATTCCGATCCCGATTCCGATCCCGATCCCGATACAGACACCGTTTCATATCATCCTTCAGCAACACCGGCGACTTCCTTCGACTTCCTTTTCCGGGTAAATGTCTTTTGGCTAATGCCGTGAAGAGGCTTTTGCAACCCTTCCGGCAAGGGTTTTGACGCCTTTGGCCGTAAAGAACATCATGATCAGCACGAAGATGATAAATGCGCCGGAGGGGACATTCAGACAGTATGAAAGCAGGAGTCCCACCACGCAGCCGGCGAAGCTGAACAGGACGGACAGGAGGATCATCCTCGAATAGTTTACCGTGAAGAGGTTAGCCGTCATTTGCGGCACCGTGATCAGCGACATCAGCAGGACAATTCCCACCAGGCGGATACTCAGTACGATGGTGACGGCAATGAAAAACATCATGGCATACTCGATAAACTGTGTAGGGAGGCGACGCGTCCGGGCAAATTCGGCGTCGAACGATACGGAGACGATGGCGTGATGAAACAGGCCGAAGAAGAGCAGCAGCGTCAGCGACAGGATGAACAGCGCGAGGATGTCGCCGCGGGTGATGGTCAGGATGTTCCCGAAGAGGTATTCCGACAGGTTGGGTGCGTAGCCGGGGGCGAGAAACGTGAGTGCTATCCCGATGGCCATTCCCAGCGACCAGAAGACGGCGATGGCCGAATCTTCGCGTACGCCCTGCTTTTGTGACAGCCACTGTATGCCGAATGAGGAGAGGATGGAAAAGATCATGGCCGACGGGATGGGGGGCAGGCCGAAGTAGAAGCCTATGCCCAGACCTCCGAGCGAGGCGTGGGTGACGCCGCCGCTGATGAATACCAGCCGTTTCGTGACGACGCAGGTGCCGATCATGCCGCAGGCGATACTTGCGAAGAGGCTTCCCAGCAGGGCATTGCGGAAGAAGGCGTAATCGAGCAGTTCGATGATATTCATCTGTTCGGCAGCATCAGCAGGGGTGCATTTTCTGCGTTCTTAATTCGTTGACGATCATCAGCACCTCGTCTCTCAACTGGTCGGGGAGGGCGATGTCTCTCCGCCGGAGGCTTCTTATCCAGCGGGGTTTCTCTTCGTCGAGCACGGAATAAAAGATCTCCCGAAACTCGTCCGCCTCTCCGGCGCTGTAACCGGCCGGGTCACGGTGTGCATAGCGGTCAAGCTCTTCGTCGTCAAAATATTCCGCCTCTTCGGCAAAGGCATCAATCAGGCTGTCCCGCTCACACACTTCGTGCGCGCCGCAGCAGCCGTTTCTGCCAGGATTTGCGGCGGGAGGGGGAACAGTCTCGCGTTTCCCGCCGTTCCCTTTCCGGCGCTGGAGGCTGTTGGTGATGGAGAGCGCCGCAATGAAGAAGAGTATGATGCCTGTAAAAAGGAGTAAGCTTTGCATGGTAACTGTTACCTTTCTTCTACAGTAAATCCCGCCCGCTTCAGGTCGTCCCAGAAACTGGGGTAGGATTTGGATACTACTTTGGGATCGCTGATGATGAGCGAGCCGAATACGATGGCGCCCGGGGCCAGAGACATTGCCATCCGGTGATCGTCGTAAGTGTCGATGACCGGTTCACTTTCAGGCAGACAGCGTTCGCCGTCCCATTCGAGCATCCCGATCCCGTTTTCTCTGAGCAGGAAGCCCAGCTTCTTCAGTTCGCTGATCAGGGCGGCTACCCTGTCCGTCTCCTTTATTTTCAGGCTCTGGATTCCCGAGAAGAGAAACGGCTTGCCTGCAAAGCAGCAGGTGGCGGCAAAGGTTTGTGCCAGGTCTGGTTCGTTGACAAAGTCGTGGAAGAATTTCTTGGTTCTCTTTCGTGTATTCCTGATAACGATGCCGTCCGGCAGAAATTCCGTAGTGACTCCCAGGTCTCCGAACAGGCTGACGGCATTGGCGTCGCCCTGAAGGCTGTTTCGTCCCAGTCCCTTCAGCATCACCTCTGCGCCGGGGACGAGGGAGGCCATTTCGTACCAGTAGGAGGCGGCAGTCCAGTCGGGTTCCACCGTGAATTTCGCCGCTTTATATCTTTGCGGTTTCACGCTGATGTCGTTACCGTCCCATCTGACCGGTACTCCGCATTTCTCCATCATGCTGATGGTGAGATGTATGTAGGGCTTGGAGACGATTTCGTTTTCGATATGCATTATCACTCCGTTTTCCGTCGTGGGCGCCATCATCAGCAGGGCGGAGATGAATTGAGAACTGATATTGCCCGAAAGGTAGACTTCGCCTCCTTTCAGCCGTCTTCCCCGTATTTTCAGAGGGGGATAGCCCTCTTTCTCAAGATACTCTATTTCGGCGCCCAGGGCGATGAGCGTTTCCGTCAGCGGATATATGGGCCTTTTGTGCATTCGCCCGGAGCCTTTGATGATCCATTCGCCTTCCATGCCGGCCAGAAAGGCGGTGAGGAAACGCATGGCGGTGCCTGCGCCTTTGACGTCGAACAGGTTGGACTGGGAGTTGAAGGTGTCGATGAGTACCTGCGTATCCTCGCAGCAGGAGAGATTATTGATCGGGTGGGAGCTAAGACTCAGCGCATTCAGGATCAGCGCTCTGTTGCTCATGCTTTTGGAGGCCGGAAGCTGCACGGTGGTGCGCAGCGAGTCGGGAGGGATTATTTTATATTGCAACGCCATTTCTTTATGAAATTGTTCCACAAAAATACTATTTTAAAATGCAGATTGAACGGTTTGCTTTGCTTTTACCTTGTTTTAAACTTTTTTCTCTTTCAACGCGATAGGTATGTTTTCTAATTTAGTTTATATCATTATTGAATTTATTTAGAAACTGTTTTGAATTTTACGAATGAGATATTTTGTTAATTCTTTTATGCTGTGCTATATCTGCTTACTGTTTGGTTGCAATTGTTCAAGGTGAGATGCAACTTGACAGAAGTACATTCGAAGTTCTCCAAATACTAAGCATATCCCTAACGGATAAAACTCACTTAAAAACCTCTTTAACAAAAATAATTTTTAATATGACAAAGAACGATGTGACTCTAATGAGCCAAGTTTATTTGATTTCTAATAACGCTCCAATTTTAATGGAACATTAGTGACCTAAGTTCACTTATCAGTAACTACCCAAGTTACACAAATTAAATATATTTAACCGCAAATATTTATTTTATAAAAA
>JAIRSV010000086.1 GCA_031255275.1 Proteiniphilum sp. | reverse complement strand
AAAACAACTGCCTCCGCAATGGAAATGTAGGGGCGTGTTTGGATTTCAGCAATGACAGCAACATTTTCCTGTAAAATTTGCTGCTTGCGTTCTTCTTCCAATGCCTGCTTTTTGCGATTACGCAAAGAAGCGGTATTGCAGACACTGCTGCAAAAGCGGGGGGTGAATGTCCGTGCTTCAAACGGCTTTCCGCCATGCTCGCACACTGTCGGTATTGTCAAGTTACTAACTCCCATATATCGTGTTTTTATACTAATTGAAGACTAATAAGATGTTATAAGAATGTATAAAGCGCACTTTCTAATCAAATAACGCCCGATACAAATCTGGTACAGATATACAATAAAAAAGCGATATACAAGCGTAAATATCAAGAAATATTTATAAACAAAAAAGCGATAACACATTGTGCTATCGCTTTTTATCTATTTTAAGCTACTGCTTGTTTATGGGTGTTATTTCACTTCCTCAAAATCTACGTCCGTCACATCATTTCCGGAAGACCGATTGCCGCCTTGAGATGACTGCTGGTCTGCATCTGCACCGGGTTGCGGGCCGGCCTGCGCGTTAGTGGCGTTATACATATCCTGCGATGCTGCCTGGAAGGCTGCATTCAGTTCGCCGGTAGCGGCGTCGATGCCATCGAGATTTTGCGCTTTGTGGGCTTCCTTCAGTTTGTTGAGGGCTGCTTCTACAGGCGCTTTCCGGTCGGCGGGAATCTTGTCGCCCAGATCTTTCAGCTGTTTTTCCGTCTGGAAAATGGTTGAATCGGCATGATTCAGTTTGTCGATACGGTCTTTTTCCTTTCTGTCGGCTTCGGCATTGGCGGCGGCTTCTTCCTTCATCCGTTTGATTTCGTCGTCGCTCAGGCCGGAGGAGGCTTCGATCCGTATTTTCTGTTCCTTGCCGGTGGCTTTGTCTCTGGCTGAGACGCTGAGGATGCCGTTGGCGTCGATATCGAACGTTACTTCGATCTGGGGTATGCCGCGCGGAGCCGGCGGGATACCGTCGAGGTTGAAGACGCCGATCTGTTTGTTGTCGCGGGCCATCGAACGCTCGCCCTGCAGTACGTTGATCTGTACGGATGGCTGACTGTCTGCTGCTGTGGAGAATACTTCGCTCTTCTTCGTCGGGATGGTGGTATTGGCCTCTATCAGCCTGGTCATCACACCGCCCAGCGTTTCAATTCCGAGTGAAAGGGGGGTGACGTCCAGCAGGAGGACGTCTTTTACTTCGCCCGTCAGTACGGCGCCCTGGATAGCTGCTCCAATGGCAACTACTTCATCCGGATTTACTCCTTTGTGCGGTTTTTTCCCGAACAGTTTTTCTACCAGATCCTGTACGGCCGGTATGCGGGTGGAACCGCCTACCAGAATGATCTCGTCAATATCGGCGTTCGTCATTCCGGCATCTTTCATTGCGGTGAGGCACGGTTCCTTGCATTTCTGCAGCAGATCATCGATCAACTGTTCGAATTTAGCCCGCGAAAGCGTTTTAACCAAGTGTTTCGGAATACCGTTTACGGGCATGATGTAGGGGAGGTTTATCTCCGTACCGGTGGCGCTTGAGAGTTCAATCTTCGCCTTTTCGGCGGCCTCCTTCAGCCGTTGAAGTGCCATTGGATCTCTGCGCAGATCCACTCCTTCGTCCTTCATAAATTCGTCGGCGAGCCAGTCGATAATACGGTGGTCGAAATCATCTCCTCCGAGATGAGTGTCGCCGTTCGTGGATTTCACCTCAAAGACGCCGTCGCCCAGTTCCAGGATGGATATGTCGAATGTGCCGCCTCCCAGGTCGAATACGGCTACCTTGGAGTCTTTGTTTTGCTTGTCGAGGCCATAAGCCAGTGCGGCGGCTGTCGGTTCGTTGACGATACGGCGGACGGCCAGTCCCGCAATTTCGCCGGCCTCTTTGGTTGCCTGGCGCTGTGCATCGCTAAAGTATGCCGGGACGGTGATCACGGCTTCTTTGACTTCCTGCCCGAGATAATCTTCGGCCGTTTTTTTCATCTTTTGCAATACGATGGCCGAAATTTCCTGCGGCGTGTAAAGATGTCCGCTGATGTCGACGCGCGGAGTATTATTGTCGCCCTTCGCTACTTTATAGGGCACGCGGCCGATCTCTTTCCGCACCTGATCGAACGTTTCTCCCATGAATGTTTTGATGGAGGAGATTGTATTATTGGGGTTGGTTATGGCCTGACGCTTGGCAGGATCGCCTACCTTGCGCTCGCCGTTATCCATAAATGCCACTACCGAAGGGGTAGTCCGTTTGCCTTCATTATTGGGGATTACAACCGGTTCGCTGCCTTCCATGACGGATACGCACGAGTTGGTTGTTCCCAGGTCTATTCCTATTATTTTTCCCATAATTTATAGTGTTGTTATTATATTCCTTTTTTTGTTTTAATTTGTCTGTCAAAACCGGCTGTAACCGGTCGGTTTGTTTTTTTGACTCACTACGTCTTTCTCAAATGTTGTGCCAAATTTTCGAGGCAAAAGGCTTTCTGCCAATATGACGGTTTCCGGTTTCCGTATTCAGTACGCTTCCGGGACAATATTTTCCCCGAAAAACCGTTTTTCAGCTAAAACAATCAATTTGAATTTTCGCATTTCATACATTCTGCCGATCTTTCCGGCTGCTGCTCTGAGTCTCCTGCTTTCGTGCAGCCAGGCAAAACTGAGTGATGCGCGGGGACAATACCTGCGCGGAGAGTATCATGCCGCGGGCGAGACCTGCAGAAGGCTGTATCGCAGTACGCCGCGCAGGGAGCGGGCGCTGCGGGGGATTATTGCTTTTGAAGCGGGGGAAAATTACCGCAGGCTCAATCAGTCTGCCCGTGCCGCGACTGCTTACGGTAACGCTATCCGTTACGGGTATCCCGATACGGTGATGTACCTCCACTATGCCCGGATGCTGCATCGGGAAGGGAAGTATGAGGCGGCAAAGGAAGCGTACCGTCGATTCCTGACATTCAGGCCGGACGATCCGATTGCCCTCAACGGGCTGCGCGGTGCGGATCAGGCGATTATATGGAACGAAAATCCCTCGGGATATACCGTACAGCGAGCGGAATTATTCAATTCCGCCCGGAGCGAATTCAGTCCGGCGCTCACCCCTGAAGGCGACCGGCTCTATTTTACCTCTTCGAGGGAAGAGGCGCTCGGTGAGGAGAAAAGCCCTGTCACCGGAATGAAATACAACGACCTTTTCCTCTCAGTCAGGAATGAGCACGGAGAGTGGCAGAAACCGGAACGGATAAGTTCAGGCATCAACACGGATGAAGACGAGGGAACGCCTTCCATCTCTCCGTCCGGGGAGTGGATGTATTACACCTTCTGTCACGCCGACCCCGACCGCCCTGCAACCGTGAAGATTTATCTTTCCGGACGAGGCGGCGACGGGTGGAGCGAAGGCCGCCCTTTGGAGATTGTGAAGAATGACTCGATCTCGGTTTTTGCCCATCCCGCCATCTCTCCTTCGGGCCATTACCTTTACTTTGTTTCCGACATGCCGGGCGGATATGGTGGCAAAGATATTTGGAGAGCGGCGATCCGGAATAATGAAGAGATTCTTTTTGTCGAAAATCCGGGGCCGGAAATCAATACGGCCGGCGACGAACTTTTCCCCTCTCTGTGTAATGATACCACACTCTACTTCTCCTCCGACGGACATCCCGGAATGGGTGGCCTGGATCTGTTTGTGGCCGAAGAAAGGGGGAACAGATGGCAGGTAAGCAATCTGCAGTCACCCCTCAATTCGCCGGCCGATGATTTTGGCATCACATTCGCGCCGGGAGAAGAAAAGGGATTTTTCAGTTCCAACCGGAATAACGCGCGGGGGTACGATCATATCTACTCTTTTGCCCGTCCGGAAGTATCCGTGTGGATAGAAGGTTTTTCCGCGGATCCGGAAGATGATTTTATACCGGGCGCCATCATAACCGTGGAGGGAAGCGACGGATCGCAACTCCGGCTCGTGACCGGAAAGGAGGGGGAATACCGCTTCAAAGCCGGGAGTGGTGTGGATTACCTGCTGACAGCGGCGGCAGACGGCTTCCTCAATCAGAGGCAGACATTCTCCACCGCTCCCACAGAAAAGGATACGCTCTACTATGTCGATTTTGAAATGGTACCTTATATGGTACCTTATAATAGACCCGTGCTGCCGGAAAATATATTCTACGATTTAGACAGCGACACGCTGCGACCGGAATCGATAGAGAAACTGGAAGGGCTGATAACCCTGCTCAACGATAATCCCACCGTCACAATAAAACTCACGGCCCATACCGACCGCAAAGGTTCGGACGAATACAATTTCGCTCTCTCACAGCGTCGTGCGCAATCGGTGACAGACTGGCTCGCAGCCCGCGGTACAGACAGGCAACGACTGTCAGTCCGCGGTTTCGGCAAAACCCGGCCGGCGAGAGTGACGAAAAAGATGGCGGAACAATTCGGTTTCCTGAAGGAGGGGGACGCGCTGACCGAAGAATTTATTGAAAAACTTGCGCCCGATCAGCAGGAAATTGCCGATCAGATCAACCGCAGAACATCATTTGAAGTGATCCGCGACAAATTCGGACCGCATTAATAACATAAAGATCCCAATATGTTCAAAAGGATTTGTTACCTTTGGATCATGATTTTTGCAGCGGACAAACAACATATTGTTACACTCAACGCAAATGCAGTTCACATTAATCACACTGTTATTTCCGATAGCCGGCCAATTCATCCGGCGCTGTAATTTTTCAACATGAAGCTTACGGAAATGTATCGACAAGAAGAATACACGTATCCTAAGGGTGGCGCCCGAATATCCGCACGCCTCAGATACTGCTGTCCGGCAATTTTACTCCTTGCCGGGATATTTTCCCTTTCCGCGCAGGAACTAAATGCCGTTGTAAAAGTGCACAGTACGGGCATCGGAGGGATAAACCGGCAGCTTTTTATGTCGCTCGAAGAAGCACTGCACACCTTTATCAACGGACGCAAATGGACGGACGTCCCGTTTCACACGGACGGGAAACGGACAAACTGTTCCTTTACACTTGTCATTACCGAAGCGCTTTCTTCCAACTCTTTCCGGGGAGAACTTTATGTACAGTCACACCGTCCGGCGGAAAACAGCGCCTGTGTCACACCCATGCTGAATCTGCGCGATCCCGAAATGGAATTCGACTACACAGAGCATCAACCCTTGCAGTTTGATCCCCATTTTATTCAGGGAAACCTGACGGCAATCATCGCCTATTACGCCTACCTGATCCTGGGGCTTGACCTTGACTCCCGTTCCTCCCTGGGCGGCACCTCTTGTTTCCGCAATATGGAACTGATAGCTTCCGGCGCGCAATCCCGCGGATGGAGCGGCTGGGAACGGCGCAACAGCCGGAACCGTTCAGCCATCGCCGCGGCCTTTAACGACGGTACGCTGGAAGAATATCGGCAAATGTGGTTTGATTATCACCGGAAGGAGTCGGACATGCCTGGCGAAAACGGTAAGCCCGAACCGGAAAGAATCGTTTCTTCGCTACGGCTCCTGTCGGCATTGCATGAAAAACGCCTCGCTACCGTACTAATCAGGCTGTTCGGAGACGCCAAACTCGAAGAGATGGTCACACTCCTTTCCAAAGCCGACAGCCGGGAAAGGAAACAGTCCCGCGAGGCTCTTTTGAAATTATACCCCGCTCGCAGTGCGGAGTTGGACAGATTGAAATAATAAAGTATATGCTAAAGTCACTGTACATACAAAATTTTGCACTGATCGACTCGCTCAGGATCGGATTCGATCCCGGTTTTTCAGTGATCTCCGGTGAGACGGGTGCGGGTAAATCAATCATACTCGGCGCCCTCTCGTTGATTCTCGGACAGCGCGCCGACGTGAAGCAGATCAAACAGGGCGCCGAAAAATGTATCATTGAAGGAGTTTTCGACCTCTCGGCCTACGATCTTGCACCCTTTTTCGAAACTTTGGACTGGGCGTACGAAGATGATGAATGTATCCTTCGACGGGAAATATGGAGTAACGGAAAATCACGCGCCTTTGTAAACGATTCCCCGGTCTATCTGAACGACCTGAAGGGATTAGGCGATAAACTGATCGACATCCATTCCCAGCACCAGAACCTGTCGTTAAACGATAATCTTTTTCAGTTAAATGTCGTAGATCTGCTTGCCGATACGGCGAAAGAGCGCGCCGAATACGGAGAAGCCTATTTTGCATACCGTTCGTCGGAAAAAATACTGAACGATCTGAAGGAACAATCCCGCAAAAACCGGGAAGAAGAAGATTATCTCAGGTTTCAGCATAGCGCGCTTGCCGGAATGAATCTGCAACCGGGCGAACAGGAACAACAGGAAGATGAACTGGAAGCGGTTATACATGCGGAAGAGATCAAGACGGGACTTTTCGCCGCCACCTCGCTCCTATCCGAAGACGAGCGGAGTGTAGAATCGATGCTGCGGACTGTAGCGGATACACTGCACAGCGTGCAGCGGTTCTATCCGAAGTTGTCCGAATTGGCAGCCAGGATAGAAGCCGCCTTTATAGAACTGAAAGATGTACGTGAAGAGATATCCGGATATTTTGAAGAAGTGGAGTTTGACCCCGGCCGCAGACAGTTGCTGGAAGAGCGGCTAAGCGCTATCTACGACCTGCAGAAGAAACATGCAGTTGCTAGCGTGGAAGAGTTGATCGACCTGCGCGATGAAATGGCGCGGAAGCTGGAAAATATTGATTCGCTCGATGAACGGTTGAATGAATTGGAAAGGAAAACAGACGGAAAGCGAAAAGCGATGATGACTAAAGCCGGCCGGTTAAGTAACAAGAGAAAAAAGGCCGCCCCCCGTATTGAAAAAGATCTTGCGGAAAGGCTTGCCTACCTGAGAATGCCTAATGTAAAGCTCCTTTGCGATTTTAATCCCAAAGAAGCCCCCGACGCTACGGGAACCGATACCGTTCAGTTTCTTTTTTCGGCCAATAAGAATGTGGCGCTGCAGCCGGTCTCGCAAATCGCTTCGGGCGGAGAGATGTCGCGTCTGATGCTGTGCCTCAAAGCGATGATTGCCGGAGCAACCTCATTGCCGACCATCATTTTCGATGAGATAGACACCGGTACATCGGGCGAGGTGGCCGACAGGGTAGGCGCTATCATGGAAGAGATGGGGGGCCGGATGCAGGTCATCGGCATAACGCATCTTCCGCAGATTGCTTCCAAGGGGAGCGCTCATTTTTTAGTGTACAAAGAAGATTCGGACAATGTTGTAACGACACGAATAAAGGAACTGACTCCCGAAGAGCGGATACAGGAAATTGCCCGCATGTTGAGCGGCGCGGAAATAACGGAACAGGCAATGGAAAACGCAAAGGTGATGCTAAACAAAATATGAAGGAAAAGGAGATGATCTTCGGCATTCGTGCCGTTATTGAAGCGGTGAAAGCCGGAAAGGATATAGACAGGGTACTGGTGAAGCGAGAACTGTCCGGCGAATTATTTATGGAGTTACAGGAGCAGCTTCGCCGGTACGGGATACCCATGCAGAAGGTGCCGGTGGAACGGATAGACCGTATCACCCGAAAAAATCATCAGGGAGTGGTCGCGTTTACCGCGGTCGTCACTTACCGGAAACTGGAAGATATAGTCCCGTTGCTTTATGAAGAGGGGAAGAACCCGTTTATTCTGGTATTGGACGGACTAACCGATGTCCGTAATTTCGGCGCCATCGCGCGTACCTGCGAAGTGGCGGGCGTAGACGCCATTGTAATCCCCGCCAGGGGAAGCGTGTCGGTGAATGCCGATGCGATAAAAACTTCCGCAGGCGCATTACATTCCATTCCGGTCTGCCGGGAGAAGAGCCTGAAAGAGGCGATTGTTTTTCTCAAGAACTGCGGCATAAAAACAGTGGCCGCTACGGAAAAGGCCGCCTCATTTTACACCGAAACGGATTTTTCCGTACCGGTCGCCATTGTAATGGGGTCGGAGGACACCGGCGTGGCGCCCGAACACTTGCGCATCTGCGACGAACTGGCAAGGATTCCCCAGTCCGGTACAATTCAGTCGTTGAACGTGTCGGTTGCGGCGGGCGTACTGATCTACGAGGTTGTCCGGCAGAGAAAGGTATAAGTATAAATTGTTTTAAACAAAATAACTCGCATGAAAAAAGTAATTTCAACTAACAGTGCGCCTGCGGCAATAGGCCCTTACAGTCAGGCGGTGGAAGCGAACGGAATGTTATTTCTGTCGGGAATGTTACCCATTGACCCGTCGACCGGAAATATTGTTCCGGGAGGCGTGAAAGAACAAACCTTCCGGATATTCGACAATATAGAAGCGGTGTTGACGGCTGCCGGCGCCGGCATGGACAATATTGTGAAAACGACGGTGTTTCTGGAAGATATGTCGTTGTTCGGAGAGATGAACGAAGTGTATGCCACCCGTTTCACCGATGCTTTTCCCGCCCGCTCGGCTTTTGCCGTGAAGGCACTTCCGAAAAATGCGCTGGTGGAAATAGAAGTGATCGCCACAAAATGAAAACAGCAGGAAATGTTATCTGGATCGTATTCGGTGGCATTTTTATTGCCATTGAATACCTGTTGAGCAGTTTTGTTCTGATGATCACCATCATCGGTATTCCTTTCGGACTCCAGTCGCTAAAACTGGCCGAAGTAGCATTGTGGCCTTTCGGCAAGAAAGTTGTACGGAATGAAAATTCTTCGGGATGCCTGTCGCTTCTGATGAATGTGATCTGGTTTTTCGTGGGAGGGATTCCCATTGTGCTCACCCATCTGCTGTTCGGCGTTCTTTTTTATATTACCGTTATAGGCATCCCTTTCGGGAATCAGCATTTCAAACTGATGAAACTGGCGTTTACGCCTTTCGGAAAGACGGTGGTAAACAAATAAGCAACGGGACTCCCCCACTCTATTTGATAAATAATAGCCCAGATTTTCTACTCAACCACTGCCGGCAGATTATTATCCTCCTGTTCTGCGGGAGGATCTTTTTTTACCATGAAGGCGCTAATTTCCCACAGCATATAGATGGGTATGGTAACTACAAAAAGCGAGAAGGGGTCGCCGGAGGGAGTAATAAGCGCTGCAGCCAGCAACGAACCGACCACGGCATGGCGACGGAATTTCCGGAAGAAAGAACGGTAAATCAGTCCGAGTTTGGACAACAGCCAGAATACCAGAGGCAGTTCGAACACCAACCCCATGATTAGGATAAGTGTGTAGAAATTGTTCATATAGGAATCGAGCGAAATCATGTTCTCTATTGATTCGCTCAAGTCAAAGGTAATAAGGAAACGGAATATCAACGGAAAAACAACGAAATAACCTACCATACACCCTATTACGAACATGATGCCCCCGAATCCGAAAGCGGTTTTTATCCCTTTTGCCTCGTTCTCATAGAGGGCAGGGCTTATAAAATGCCACAATTCATACAGGATATAAGGGAGGGTGCAGAGCACGCCAAACATCATCGACGTAGAGATATACGTCATAAACTGCGTGGTCATGTTGATATTGAGCATCTCCACGTTGAATGCATCGGCAGAGAAATCGGGCAGAAATGGAATGTATTCCTTTCCTTTCTCAAAAAAGCGGTAGGTAATAAAATCAGACGAGGTGGCAGCAAGGATCATGGACTCGAAGATCTTCGGGATAATGATGAAACCCACGACAGAGAAAGCAACGACAGCAATAATAATACGAATAAGAGTCCACCGGAACTCTTCCAGATGATCCCAAAAAGACATTTCTTTCTCTGCCATTGATATTATCCTTAACTATGATTAGGGTGAAAACGGACGAGTAGTAACGGACTGACCGACTCGCCTGAACAGATATTTGCGATGGTGTTGCAAAGGAAAAAACCGCCGAAGCGATATTACTATACTCCGCCGGATTTTTCCCGTTGCTTAATTATTCGGTTTTGATGTCGTCTTCAATATCCTTCAATCCTTTCTTGAAGCTGTTGATGCCTTTTCCGAGACCTTTCATAAATTCGGGGATTTTCTTTCCTCCAAAAAGAATCAGGACAACCAATACCAAAATAGGTATCTCCCATCCGTTCAAGTTAAAAAGTAGTGGGTTCATAAGCGCGATATATTTAAATTGTTTATACTTCCCGGTTATTATGGGGTGCAAATATAGAGCTTATTTATGGATATAGGAGAGATTGTTATAATAAAGTTTTAAAAAATATATCTCGCTGCCTGCCGGCGTTCCAAAACGGGGATCAGATCCATATAAACGGGCAGGTG
>JAIRSV010000177.1 GCA_031255275.1 Proteiniphilum sp. | reverse complement strand
AACACGCTGTCCCGTTTGCGTCGCAATGCTCTTTCACCGTCATTTCCCTGTTGTAGGTGACCCGCAGGGCATACCACTCTCCCGTCTTTTCCTCCTTTTCCTTTTCCTTCGGGTCTCCTGCATGATTTTCCGTTCCTTGCATAAATATCCTGTCTGTCAGGACGGATAAAAACGGCTTTCGGTATTTTGACCGTCTTTCCGCTGCCGGCTATAGATTATTTTATAAGACTTTTTAAAAAAAATCCGCGAAACCGGCTGCGCGTCCTCTCTTTTTTCACTTTAAAACATTCTCTGGGGACACCAAAACTGAAACTGTTTTGATTTACAGACTTTTATCGTTTTTGTTGATTGTCAAATCGCCTCTTTCAAGTGAGGCGGTTTTGTTAACCGAACTGGGGCAAAACACGGTTCCTGATCCAGGAACTGCGCTTTTCACGGGGCAAAGATAGACAGATATTCGGAATTTACCCAGGATTCCTTCGCGTCAACACATCTTTTATTATTTTATAATTATATTATATATAAGCGTTAAGTCTGCTCATCGGCAGTAATGCGTTTTGACATTCAAACATCGGGGGGATGATGCTCTTTTGGGTGCGCGAAATCGCGAATTCGGCGGCAGATCAAAAAAAATATTAAGAATTCCGGCGGGTATATCAAAAATAAATTATATTTTTGCAATGCAAAATTTTACTCGAAAAGACCTGTCACGACTGTTAAGTCAGGAAATCGTGTCAAAGAATCGCCGGGCAGGAATTTTTGGTGTGATATTCAGAGATAGTATTCGGGAATAATGAAAGTTTAATTTTTAGAAGTAAAATCGTATGGCTGTTACTTATGTTCTTACCCAGAAGGGTAATCCGGGCAATCCGGATGCTCCCAAAAAGTTTTATGCGCAAGCTAAGAGTCGTGAGGAATTTACGTTTCGTAAATTGAGTAAAGAGATTGCTGAAGGCAGTACCACGGTTAGCGACAGCGATGTGCTGGCTGTGTTAAACGACCTTACAAAGGTGTTGAAACGTCATTTAAGCAACGGCGAAATTGTGCGCTTTGGCGACTTTGGCTCGTTTCAGGTGACTCTCACCAGCGAAGGTGCGGATACTGCCGAAAAGTTCACTGTCTCGTTAATCAAAGGTGGAAAAGTTGTTTTCCGTCCGGGCGTGGATCTGAAAGAGATGCTTGCTACTCTCAAATATGAGAAGATGAAGTGAAAAGCCGGCCTGCTTTTTTAAAAAGCATACCGGGGGAATTTTAAAAGCCCGCCTGCAATTTCAAAAAGCAGGCGGGCTTTTGTGTGAAAGGCGGCGGGCTTTTCAGACAAAGCCGGCGGCCTTTTCAGACAGAGCGGACGGGAAATCGGGTAACTGTTGTCTTTGCCGGTGGTGAATGGTGTGTGGATTATTGAAAATGAGGCCGAATCCTGTTAATCTGCCGGGAGGCCGGCGTTTGCCAGTAGAAACGTTTCCGCTTCGATGCTCCACAGTCCCTGGTGGCGACGGCTAATGGCGGCCAGTTCCTTATAAAATTCGCTGGTCTTGCCTAACTCTTCAAAATCGGATATGGGGGTGAGCGGCATATTGATATGTGTATAGATCAGTTTTTTTCCTCCGGGGATATTGGGAAGGTTGTTGGTGGCTTCGGGGACTGCGTTCAAACCGCCTATGTGGGTGATGAGTCCGGCCGGGTCTAGTCCTTTTGCCATTCTGTCTAACGCTTCTACCATGTCGTCGTTATTCCCTCCGCTGGTGCCGACTATATGGGTATAGGCGTAATGGACATTGTAGAAGTTGAGGGTGGCGCTGAATTTCGGATCTCCGGGGCCGGCAAAGAAGTTTAAACAGCCGTCGAATGAGAGTATGGCGTCTCCCTGCTCTATGACCGGTTTGACGGGGGCGAAGACGAAGACGTCGTCATAACCTGTGCCGCCGGTGAGGGTTCTTAACGTGGCGACCGGATCGGTGATCGTGCCGGTGTTGAGGTAGCGGAGGTCTATTCCCTGCGAAGCGGCAAATTCGGCGGTGTAGATGGTGGCGGCTCTGTCCAGTCGTGTCTGGTCGACATCGGTGACCACGAGCAGTGATGGCTTCCGGTCTTCGCGCCGGAGGACGTAGTTGATGGCGGCCAGGCCCATGGGGCCTACGCCGGCGAGTAGGGCCATCTTGCCTCCGGCGACGATTTCCATGTTGTGGACGTAGCTGCCGGGGGTGGTGTGGTAGTTGGCGTGCATCGCGCCGATGACGCATGAGAGTGGTTCGGCGAGCGAGGCGGGATAATATCCTTCGCCGGTGTATTTCAGCAGGCAGTCGTGTTCCATCACTTCATTGGGTATAATCACGCGGGTTGCGTCTCCGCCGATGTATTTGTAGCTGTATCCGGGGGCGCTCAGGAGGCCTACCGGTCCTGTTTCGCAGTAGAGCGCCGGCTGGATGGAGAACTTGTCGCCTGTTTTGAATTTATGGGCCCACTTGTGACCTACTTCCAGCAGCTCTCCGGCGAATTCGTGGCCGATGATTATGGGATTCTCGGCTATATCTTTGGGTATGCGTTTGTGTGCTGTTCCCTGCGAAGTGGCTTTGTAGGATGACATGCAGAGTGAATCGGTTATTACTTTGGCCAGGATTTCATCTTCTTTGATGGGGGGGAGGTGAAATTCTTCCAGACGCAGGTCTTTTTTGCCGTACAGTCTTACTGCTTTTGTTTTCATATTTTTCTTTCAAATTATATGTTGTAATTTCTGTTCTACGCGAGCATTACCTGGCCGCCGGTGACGGGCAGGGCTTGTCCGGTTTCGCCGCACTGTTCCATCAGGTAGAGTGTTGCTTTTGTCACGTCTTCGGGTGTGCAGCCTTTTCGCATTGGGACTTTGGAGAGGTAATATGCTTTTACGTCGTCTATGGTTTTGGCGCCCGGCACTTTGCCTGCTTTGAGGTATTGCTCGAAAAGGCCGTTTTCGGGATCGCTCCAGAGGGGGCCTTCATAAAAATTCCCAGGACATATGGCGTTGACTTTGATTCGGTATGGGGCGAGTTCCAGGGCAAAGGACTGGGTGAGTCCGATGCCGCCGAATTTTCCTCCGGCATAGGCGAAATTGGCTTTGCTGCCTTGCAGTCCGGATTTGGAATTGATTTGGATAATATCGGCGTAATACTTTCCGGGGGCGTATTTTGTCTGCAGTTTCATGATTTTGCCGACGGCTTTTGTGCAGTAGAAATAGGCGTTGTAGTTTATTTTGGTGACGTGGTCGAAATTTTCGGGTGTCATATCGTCCAGTCCGCCGGCACGGAGTACGCCGGCGTTGCTGATAAAGCTGTCGATTGCTCCGAAATGGCATACGGTTTCGTGTATAAGATTCCGGATGCTTGCGGGTTCGGCTACGTTTGTTTTCACGAAGAGGGCGCTGTTGCTTTTCGCGATGCGGTTGAATGTTTGGGCTGTTGCTTTGCCTGCTTCTTCGTTCAGGTCGGCGATCACGATATTGGCGCCTTCGCGCAGGAGGTTGCGTCCGATTCCTTCGCCGAAACCCTGGGCGGCGCCGGTTATTACGATGGTTTTATTTTCTGCGCGTCCCGGGGTGGTGACTGCGGTGAGGTTGCGACGGTAGTTTTCTACTTCCCAGTTGTCGATAAAATGCACTTGTTCCGGCGTCATCGGGTGTGCGCCGCCGAATGATTGCGAGAGGAGGGCGATCTTCATGGCATCTTCAAACAGATCGAGTATTATGTCGCTCTGTGCGGCGCTGTCTCCTACGGCTACCAGGCCGATTCCTTTTATCAGCAGTACTTTGGGTTGATAACCCAACTTCTCCGTAAAAGCGGGGATTGTTTTCAAGGCTTCTTCCAACAGTGCTTCGGGCGTTTCGCTGTTCAGGAAAATATAGTGTGATTGGCAATAGACTATGGCGTCGGGGGTAAACGGCCGGGCTATGCTTTTCTGATTGTCGGTGCTGTCATAAAAGAATTTTATCAGTTCGTTGTTTCTTACTTTCAGCGTTTTCAGGCTGTCGGCGGAGAGTATCATCCGGAGGGCGGGCAAAATCTCTTCCGTACAGGGGCTGGTCTCTCTTTCTCCGGCGGGCAGCGGCTCGGATATGGCTTGTTCCAGCTTTTGCAGGATTTCGGAATAGATTGACTGAATCTCTTCAATGGTAGGGGCTGCGACAAATAGGCCGTGGTTTTGCAGCCAGATCACTTGCGGTTCTTCGCCGCAGGTTGTCCGGTGCTCTTTTATTTTATCATATACTTTTTTGAAGAGTGTGTAGCCCGGATCGGTGTACTCTACGTAGAGGGCTTTTTCGCCGAAAAGCCTTTTCAGTTCGGATGCGGCGTTTCGGGCGCACATCAGTCCGTTGACTGCCGTGGGGTGCAGGTGTACCACAAAGGGATAGTTTATTATATTGTGCATGGAGGTCTCTACCGAGGGGCGTTTCCCTTTTGTGAGGGTTGCTTCGGCCAGATCGTTTTTCACCTGTTCTTCGCGTTCCGCCGGGTCGGCGCTGTATGCTTTTTCCGACATTCTGTCGAGCAGGCTTCTGTCGAGTACGGCAAAGTCTTCTTCCGTTATTGTGGCCAGTGCTGTGCCGCTGGCTTTCACCCAAATCTTCTCCCGGTTTTTGCAGGAGGTGTTGCCGCCGCCGGCTATCACGAAGCGTTTGTCCTGTCCGTAGAGCTGCGATATGTAAATTAAGTCCTGTATTCCGGACGAAAAATCCTGTTTCATCTTTATTGTTTCTGTTTGTTCGCGATGAGCTGTTCGCCCAGTGCTTCCAGTTCGTGCCGTCTGGAGCGGTCGGCAGAGCCGTTTCGGTCTGTGTAGCCGCTCAATCCCTGCTTCACCAGGTGCTGGTGCGCTGCTATGAGGCAGGCTCCCTTATAATTTATCTCCTGAAGTTTGCCGGTCAGCGCCGCGCCGCCGCGGGCGAACAGTTCTACCGGTTCCATGGCGGGGGTGTTGTGTTCGCTGCCGAAAGTCACGGCGAAGCCTTGTGCGTAGAGGTAACCGGCATATTTTTCCAGAAGTCGGAGGTCGTTACGGGTCGTGATAAATTCGACCGAATGGAATCCCCGTTCGGCGAGCTGTTCGGCAGCCCGTTCCGGATCACGTTCGAAATCGGTATAATTTCCGTTCGCGTCGTCTGCCAGAAAGGGATAGGTGGGTATCCCTCCGGCGGCGAGGATCATTTCGCGTACGGTTGCCACCGGCAGGAAGGCGGTGGCTTCTTCCGGGACGAATGCTGCGCCGCCTGCTTTCAGCAGGTTGCCGCGGATCTCGTTCTCTATCCCGGCGTAATCGTCCGGTGACGATTTCAGCGCTTTTCCGTCGAAAAGGTTTTCGAATAACGCTCTTATCCGGGGTTCGTCGCTGTCGCAGGCTTCATACGCGCTTGCTCGCAGGGCTTTTGCCAGATGGCGCTCGCGAATCTGTCCCTTCGTCATCTCTTCTGTGATCTGTTTGAAATCAAGGGTGAAACCGCTGTTTTTCCGGCGAAGCAATTCGTTCAGCTTTCCGCACATGGCTTCCACCTGTTTGTTGGCTTCGTTTCGCACGTCGCGCAACTGCGACGCGAAGGGTTCGGCCAGCCGGAAGGGGTATGATAATCCTTTTCCGCTCAGGTAGGTGCGCCCCGGATTGGCCGGATCGTTCACGCGCAGTCCTGCCTTCCGATCTTCTTCGTTCAGGCTGATAAATTCGATGCCGAAAAGCGGATAGAGACCGCGCCTGTCGCAACCGACGGCCCATTCTTCATATCCTTCGGCAGTATAAAAATCGTTTATCCCTACCACTTTCACGCCTTCGGCGACGGCTCTGTCGAGGGCGTCGTCCACACCGGCGAACGCGCTGAAAGAATAGGGCGTATGCAGGTGTACATTCACTTTGGGGATTGATCCGGGTGATTTTGTTTTCATGATCAGACTCCTTTTTTCGCTCTTCTGATGAACTCTGCGCCGGTGAAGTTCTGACCGGGGATGTAATCTCTGAGGGGCTGAATCCGTTCATTGATCATGTCAAGGAACCAGCCGGGCTGGGGAAAGAAGGAGGTTTCAAGCTCGTATGCCGGCGTGATCCAGTTGCGCGACCCTAATACGCATACGGGTGCGTCGAGGTAGTCGAACGCTAACTGGCTGATATTGGCTGCCAGGTCGTTCAGGAATGATCCGCGTGCGGTGGCGTCGCCGGCGACGATAATCTTTCCGGTTTTCTTCACCGATTGCAGCACGGTTTCATAGTTGAAGGGTACCAGCGAACGGGCGTCTATCACTTCGGCGCTCAGGTTGTATTTGTCTTCGAGTTCTTTTGCGGCCTTCAGCGCGGGATAGAGGGTGTGACCGACGGTCAGGAAAGTAATATCCCGGCCTTCTTTCTTTATGTCCGGTTCGCCGATCGGTATTTCGTAATATCCTGCGGGAACGCCTCCCTTATGGAACTGCTCGCCTATGTCGTAGATGCGCTGACTCTCGAAGAAGATTACCGGGTCGGTGCCTTGCAGGGCTGTATTCATGAGTCCTTTGGCGTCGTAGGGCGTCACCGGGAAACAGACTTTTATTCCCGGAATATGGGCTACGAGCGAGGTCCAGTCCTGGGAGTGCTGTGCTCCGTATTTCGATCCTACCGAAACGCGTACCACTACCGGCATTTTCAGTACGTTGCCGCTCATGGCCTGCCATTTGGGGAGCTGGTTGAAGATTTCGTCTCCCGAACGGCCGATGAAGTCGCAGTACATGATTTCGGGTATCACGCGTCCGCCGCACATGGCGTAACCGATGGCGGTTCCGATGATGGAGGCTTCGGAGATGGGGGAGTTGAACAGCCGGTGATAGGGCAGTGCTTCGGTCAGTCCCGCATATACGGCAAACGCGCCGCCCCAGTCGCGGTTTTCTTCGCCGTAGGCGATCAGCGAGGCGTCTTTGTAGAAGCGGTCGATGATTGCTTCGAAGAGGGCGTCTCTCAGGTGAAACTGTTTCATCTTGCCGAACGGTTTCCCTTCGCTGTCGAAGGCAAAGCGTTCTTTGTTGGCGATTTTCTTCACCCGCGGGTTCTCTTCCAGGGGGAGGAGCGTTTCGGGTTCCCGGTCGGAAAAGCTGTCTACCGATCCGTCGGAGAACATCATGTCGCCGATCACGTCGGGATTTTCCATTTTGGGGGAGACCTCGTCGTCTATCGCTTTCAGGAACATTGCGTATACCAGCGACCGTATTTTGCCGGCGATTGAATCGAGTTCGGCCTGCGTTGCCACTCCCGCGTCCAGCAGCTGGTTGCCGTAACTGCGGATGCAGTCTTGCGATTCCCAGGCTTCCACTTCTTCTTTGGATCGGTAGGACGAGGCGTCGGAGGGTGAGTGTCCGCTGTAACGGTAGGTGAGTATGTCCAGCAATACGGGGCCTTTCTTCTCCTCAATCAGTTTGCGTTTGCGTCTGTATGCGTCGATCACCGCGAGCGGGTTATAGCCGTCTACCCGTTCGGCGTGCATCTGCTCCGGATTCACCCCGGCGCCGATGCGGGCGGCAATGCCGTATCCCATTGTCTCGCCGCAGGTCTGTCCGCCCATGCCGTACTGGTTGTTCATTATATTGATGATCACGGGCAGTCCGCCTTTCATGTCTCCTTCCCAGAGTTCTCTGAACTGATCCATCGCGGCGAAGGTGATTCCTTCCCATACCGGGCCGCAGGCCATGGAGGCGTCGCCGATATTTGCGACGACCAGTCCCGGTTGGCGGTTCACCTTTTTATAGAGTGCCGCGCCGACGGCGATGTCGCCCGATCCGCCTACGATGGCGTTGTTGGGATAGACGCCGAACGGGGTGAAGAAGGCGTGCATTGAGCCTCCCAGTCCCCGGTTGAATCCGGTTTTGCGGGCAAAGATTTCGGCCAGCGTGCCGTATATAAGGAATCTTTCCGCCAGTTCTTTGACCGATCCTTCAAAATCCTTTTTCACAATCGCGCAGATGGCGCCGTCGAAGAAGTTCTCCATGATGTCGGTGAGTTGCCGGTCGTCTAACCGGTGGATGGCTGACATGCCTTTGGCAAGGATTTCGCCGTGCGAGCGGTGGCTTCCGAAAATAAAGTCGTCTACCGTCAGTGTCCAGGCCATGCCTACTGCTGCCGACTCCTGTCCGATGGAGAGGTGCGCGGGACCGGGATGATTGTAGGGTGTGCCGTTGTATTCACCCTGGGTCTTGATCAGGTTCAGCATGGTTTCGAACTCACGGATCAGTAGCATGTCGCGGTAGATCGCCTTCAATTCTTCTGTGGTGAAATTTTCTTTTTCGTCCCGTACCGTTTTCGTGTACTGATTGACGGGGATGGGCTGAAATTCTACAAATCCGGACTTGCGGACTTGCAACGGGTCTATATTCTGTACTTTGGGCATATTGTTGTTGATTGATCTGTTTCTTTATAAAAAGGCTGTCTCTTTCATGATTTCGCTTACGGTGGGATGCGGGAAGACTACTTCCTGCATCTCTTTCAGGGTCATTTCCTGCTCGATGGCGATACAGGCTCCGCTGATTATCTCGCCGGCGGGATTTCCCAGCAGATGTACGCCGATTACTTCGCCGTGCCTTTCGCCGACCAGTATTTTGCAGAGTCCGTTTCCTCCCTCGTTTTCCGCCACAAAACGGCCGGAATGGGACAGGGGTAACTTGACGACTTTACAGGCTATATTTTTGGCTTTGGCCGATTCTTCCGTTTCGCCCGTGCCGGCTACTTCGGGATTGGTGTACACCACTCCCGGAATGGCGTTATAGCGCATGATGTCGCTCCGGCCGGTGAGGTTGTTGACCACTACTTCACCTTCGCGGCTTGCCGTGTGCGCGAGCAGCGAAAATCCGGTCACGTCTCCGGCGGCGAATACGCCGGGAATGTTGGTACGCATTTTTTCATCCGTCTTGATGCCGCCGCGCACCAACTCGACGCCTAGGCTTTCCAGTCCGAATCCCTGTGTAACGGGACGACGGCCGACGCTCAGCAGGATCTTTTCACCCTCCGCTGTCTCCGTTTTTCCCTCTTTCTCGAAAACAACCCTGTTGCCTTCCACCTGCGTTACCCGCGCGTTCAGGTGAAACTCGATGCCTTTCTTCGCATAAATCTCCCGAAGCATGGCGGATATTTCCACATCAAGCCCTCCGAGAATTTCGGGCAGCATCTCCACCACAGTGACACGGGTTCCCAGACTGTTGTAGAAACTGGCAAACTCCATACCGATTAC
>JAIRSV010000129.1 GCA_031255275.1 Proteiniphilum sp. | reverse complement strand
CCCCTACACCCGAATAAAGGATACCCGGACACGTCTCGAACAGTATCTCCATTCGATTGACTATGCGATCAGAAAATATCGCAGCATTCATAAAGTGGTTTTCGTTGAAAACACAAACTTTCCGTACGATTATTCGGCATTGTGTCATTTAGCCGAAAACTGCCGAAAAACGCTTGAAGTGCTTTCCTTTCAGGGAGACACGGAAAAAACAGTTTTGCACGGCAAAGGATTCGGCGAAATAGAGTGTATCAATCATGCGCTGGAAAACAGCCGGCTGTTGAAATCGTCGGATTCTTTTGTCAAGCTGACCGGCCGGGTTATTGTGTTAAATTTCGACCGCGTAATGCGTTCGGCCTGTAAGCGCAATTCTTTCTATGCGATAACCGGGAAGAAGATCCCTTATGTGGAAACTATCTTATATCGCGCAGAGAAAACTTTCTTTCAGGAAAATCTGCATGACGTCGGTCATTTTGTTTTCGACAGGGAGGGGATTATCATAGAGCATATTTTCTACCGCAGACTGCATGAACTGGCTGAACATTCGTCGATCGGATCATTCGGGACGTACCGGTTTCTCGAAGGGATCTCGGGGGGATCGGGGGCAAGCTATGCAACGAAATGGCCGGATAAAATCGAAAAAACAATCGCTGCTCTATTCCGGAAATTTGATATTAACCGTCAGTAAACAGGGTGTTTTTCCCTGCTAACTGTCTCCTTTCCGTAAATACCGTCCGCGCCTGCGTTGCTCGGACAACGGGTTTTTTTTAACGCGGACTTTACTGATTTTTCGGCGCACCGGCTGAGGTCGGTTTTCCGCCCTTCGGCGGAGGAGGGACGGGACGGGACGTCTCTTGCTCTTCATGCGCAGCATGATTATCTCGGACGGAGTGTGTAAATAACCTTTGAACTGCGTGAACAGCAGAAAAATAAAACCGTAATTATATTGCCTGTTATAAAAAATCAAACTAACTTGCTGCCGGTATTTTCATTTGAAATTGAACAAGTAATGCAAAAATCTATACTTTTCGCACTCAGTATTTTTCTTTTATCGTGCGGGACGGGGTCACAACGTTCCGTTCCTCTGCCAAGCACCGTCAGAATTGAGGAGAACGACAGCCGGGATGATATTATCCGGAAGGCGGCGCATGTGGTGCCGACAGAGAATCAGTGGGAGGCGCTGAGAAACGAATTTATCGCCTTTATCCACTTCGGGCCGAATACTTTTACCCGCAGGGAGTGGGGCAGCGGTACGGAGGATCCGGCTGTCTTTGACCTGAAAACACTCGATACTGATCAGTGGTGTCGCGTGATGAAGGCGGCGGGCATGAAACTGGTTATTCTCACCGCCAAACATCATGACGGCTTTGTGCTGTGGCAGAGTCGCTATACCGGTCATGGCGTCATGTCTTCCGGCTTTCGCGGGGGGAAGGGTGATGTGCTCAAAGAGCTTTCGGAGTCGTGCAGGAAATACGGTCTGAAACTTGGCGTTTACCTTTCGCCGGCGGATTTGTATCAGATCGAACATCCGGAGGGGCTGTACGGTAACCGGAGCGAGTATACCAGACGTACCATTCCGCGTGAGGTGCCGGGACGCCCGTTCGGGAATAAAACGACGTTTGAGTTTGAGGTGGATGATTACAACGAATATTTCCTGAATCAACTTTTCGAGGTACTGACGGAATATGGCGAGATTCATGAGGTGTGGTTCGACGGGGCGCATCCCAAGAGGAAGGGCGGACAGACTTACAATTATCCGGCATGGCGCGAACTGATCCGCAGGCTGGCGCCCGGAGCGGTTATCTTCGGACGCGAAGATGTGCGGTGGTGCGGCAATGAGGCGGGCGTTACGCGACAATCCGAATGGAATGTGATTACTTATCCGGTGGATCCCAATACGGCGTCGGATTTTTCGGATCTGACGGAGACTGATCTCGGTTCACGCGAGGTGCTTTACCGGGGGAAATATCTTCACTATCAGCAGGCGGAAACCAATACTTCTATCCGCGAGGGATGGTTTTATCGTGATGATACGCATCAGAAGGTGCGGGATGTTGATGATGTTTTCGACATTTATGAGCGTGCCGTCGGCGGCAATTCTACCTTTCTGCTGAATATTCCGCCCAATCGCGAGGGCTGTTTCTCTCCCCGGGACGTGGAGGTGCTGGTGGAAACGGGCAGACGTATCCGGGATACGTATGGTGAGGATCTGTTGCGGGGCGCGAAAGGGCCGAAGCAGGTGCTGGACGGGGATCCGGAGACGTACTTGATGACGGGTGGCCGAAACGGACGTGAGTTTGTAATCACGCTGCCGGCTCCCGCGACCTTCAACAGGGTGATGTTGCAGGAGGCTGTCGCTTCCTGCGGCGAACGGGTGGAACAACATGCCGTGGATGCCTGGCTGGACGGTGAATGGATGGAGATTGCCGCGGCTACCAATATCGGTTATAAGCGTATTCTCCGTTTTCCGGAGGTGACTGCCCGCAGAATCCGCGTCCGGGTGACGGCGGCGCGACTTGATCCGGCAATCAGTCACGTGTCGGCGCATTATTACCGTACGCGTCCGCCGCAACTGGCCTTTTCGCGCGACAGGGAGGGGTGGGTGACGGTTGCGCCGCGACAGGCTGAGTTTGACTGGAATCCTCACGGCGAGAATGCTGCCGGTAATCTGAATGTGGGTTATGAGGTTTTTTATACGCTCGACGGATCGGAACCGACCCGGAACGCTCTCCGGTATGAACGGCCGGTGTGGGTGGAGAATAATGTGCTGAAAGCTGTTTCGTTCAGCGGCGACGAGCGGGGAACGGTGCTCAGTGAGGCGTTCGGTATCGTGAAGAGGGACTGGAGGCTGCTTGAGGCAAGCGGCCGGCGAAATGACCGTACGGCGGCTCTGCACGCTTTTGACGCGGATCGCCGTTCCTTCTGGCAGTCGCAGGAGGGCGCCCTGCCCCACTTCATCGCCATCGACCTGGGAAGGGTGCATGTACTGAACGCGATGGTTTATACTCCGCAGACTTTTCACGTCGAGGGGTTGATGGAAAAGGGGTGTATCGAGGTCTCCGATGACGGGAAAAGCTGGAGAACGGTGGAATGTTTTGAATTCGGAAATCTGATCAATGATCCGACTCCGCGATTGCATCGCTTTGCGGCTCCCGTCACGGCCCGCTGCGTACGCGTGGTAGCCCGCGGCATTGCCGGCGACGGCGGATCGGTAACGGTGGCCGAACTGGATTTCTTATAGGAAACGTTTTTATTTATTACCTGAAATATGAAGAGTGTACTTTTTGTTCTGATCATTGGCTGTCTGTGTATCATTCTGCGACCGGTCGCGGCTCAGCAGCTTTATAAAGATCCGTCTGCCCCGGTCGACGACAGGGTGAGGGATCTGCTGAACCGGATGACGCCGGAAGAGAAAATCGGACAGCTTTGCTTCCCCATGGGCTGGGAGATGTATGTCAAAACGGATGAACGGGTTGTGGAACCTTCCGCCCTGTTCAGGGAACGGATGCTGACGGCACCGCCGGGGGGGTTCTGGGCGACTCTCCGCGCTGACCCGTGGACGGAGAAGACGCTGAAGACGGGACTGAATCCCGCCCTGGCGGCCAGGGCGCTGAATGGTTTGCAGAAGTATGCGGTGGAAAATAGCCGGCTGGATATACCGTTTTTTTTCGCCGAAGAGACCATGCACGGACACATGGCTATCGGGACGACCGTCTTTCCCACCGGCCTCGGACAGGGCAGCACGTGGAATCCTGCGCTGATACGGCGGGCGGCGGAAGCGATCGCGCTCGAAACACGGCTTCAGGGGGCGCACATTGGTTACGGGCCTGTCCTGGATCTGGCGAGGGAACTTCGCTGGTCGAGGGTGGAGGAGACTTTTGGCGAAGATCCGGTGCTGACGGCAAGGCTGGGCGTCTCTTTCGTGCAGGGGATGCAGGGTGAGGATGCCGGCAGCGGACGGCACGTCTATTCTACTTTGAAGCATTTTGCCGCTTACGGTATCCCTTCGGGCGGACACAACGGTGGTGCGGCCAGTATCGGGTTGCGGGAACTGTTTTCCGACCATTTAATGCCGTTCGGAAAGGCGGTGGCGGCGGGGGCGAAGACGCTTATGACTTCCTATAATTCCATCGACGGCATTCCCGCCACTGCGCACCGCCTGCTGCTGAGGGATACGCTGCGCGACGGATGGGGTTTCGACGGGTTTGTATTCTCTGACCTGGGCAGCATCGAGGGACTTGCGAGCGTCCACCGGACTGCTCCCGACGTGAAACATGCGGCGGTCATGGCGCTGCAGGCCGGGGTGGATGCCGACCTGGGGGGCAGGGCTTACGGGGGGAATCTGAAACAGGCGCTGGAGGAGGGGCTTGTCTCGATGGAGGAGATAGACAGGGCTGTGGCTGCCATTCTCCGGATGAAGTTTGAGATGGGGCTGTTTGAGAATCCTCTGGTTGATCCCGTTGAGGCGTCGCGTCACGTGGGGAGCGAGGCGCACGGAATGCTTGCGCGGGAGGTAGCCCGACAGGGAACTGTGCTGCTCAAAAATGACGGAGGGGTGTTACCTCTTTCGAAGGAGACCGGTTCCATCGCCGTGATCGGGCCGAATGCCGACAATATTTACAATCAGCTGGGTGACTATACCGCTCCGCAGGAACGGAGCCGTGTGGTCACCGTGCTCGACGGGATCAGAAAGGCGGTGAGTCCCCGCACCGTCGTCCGCTATGCGAGGGGGTGCGCCGTGAGGGATACGACGCGGAGTGACCTGGAGGAGGCGGTTCGCGTAGCCCGTCTGTCGGATGTCGTCGTGCTGGTTGTGGGGGGTTCCAGCGCGAGGGATTTCCGTACCGAATACCTCGGGACGGGGGCGGCGACGGTCGCCAGTAGCGGAGAGGTGATGCTGCCGGATATGGAGTCCGGCGAAGGATATGACCGCTATTCGCTCGACCTTACGGGGGATCAGGAGAGGCTGCTCGACGCGCTTGCCGCAACGGGTAAGCCGCTGATTGCGGTCTACATACAGGGGCGGCCGCTGGATATGCAGGCTGCTTCGGAAAGGGCTGACGCGCTGCTGACGGCCTGGTATCCGGGACAGGAGGGCGGTCACGCCGTGGCGGATATTCTCTTCGGAGATTATAATCCCGCGGGCAGACTTCCGGTGTCGGTTCCGCGTTCGGCGGGACGGCTGCCGGCCTATTATTCGCTGGGACGGCCGGCGGATTATGTGGAGGGAAGCAGTTTGCCGCTGTATGCTTTCGGATACGGGCTGAGTTATACGCGTTTTGCGTATGACGATCTTTCCGTGGAGACGGGGGCTGACGGTGTGCGGATTTCCTGCACCGTTGCCAACAGGGGCGACCGGGATGGCGACGAGGTGGTGCAGCTTTATGTGCGGGATCGGGTAAGCTCGGTGGTGACTCCTCCCATTCAGCTGAAAGACTTTCGGCGGATCACTCTCCGGAAGGGGGAGGCGGAGTGCGTGGAGTTTGTGCTGACGCTTGACGATCTGGCGCTGTTTGACCGGGAGTGGCGGAGGGTGACCGAACCGGGAGAATTCAGCGTGATGATCGGCGCTTCGTCTGACGATATTCGCCTGAAAGGTGTTTTCCGGATCGATGAGCGGTGATGACTGCTTTGCATGGATACTTATTTTTTTAACAGTTATATTTCTATGAATACTAAAAGTTTTATTTTGGCCACGCTCCTTTTCGCGGCGGCCGGCGGCAATTTGCTGTATGCCCAGGCCTGGAACGAGAGCCGGGAGGAAAAGGTGCAGAGAATGAAGTGGTGGAGTGATGACCGTTTCGGGATGTTTATCCACTGGGGGATATATGCGCTGCCGGCGCGACACGAGTGGGTGAAGCAGTACGAACGGATAGCGGATGAGGATTACCGGAAATACTTCGACCATTTCAGCCCCGATCTCTATGATCCGCGTGAATGGGCAGCCCGGGCTAAAAGGGCGGGAGTGAAATATGTGGTGCTGACGGCGAAGCATCATGACGGTTTCTGCCTCTGGGACAGCCGGTATACCGACTTCAAGGTGACGCGTACTCCCTGGGGAAAGGACTTGATAGGGCCTTTCGTGGAGGCTTTTCGGGCGGAGGGGATCCGGACAGGATTTTATTATTCGCTGATTGACTGGCATCATCCTCACTTCACTTATGACCGGATTCACCCCAACGGACCGGCGGATGACGAAGAGAGAAAAAGGGCTAACGAGGAAAGGGACATGAATATCTATCGACAGTATCTCCGTGACCAGTTGACGGAGTTGCTGACCCTATTCGGCCGGATAGACGAGCTTTTTCTCGACTTTTCGTATCCCGGCGAGAACGGAAAGGGGCACCGGGACTGGGATTCGGAAGAGTTGCTGCGTCTTGTCCGCCGGCTTCAGCCGCACATCATCGTCAACAACCGGGCTGACCTGGATCATACCGACTGGGGGTGGGATTATATTACGCCCGAGCAGTTCATGCCGCATGAGTGGCCCTCTGTGGGGGGCGAACGTGTGCCGTGGGAGACGTGTCAGACCTTTTCGGGCGCGTGGGGATACAGCCGCGATGAGTATACGTGGAAGAGTCCGCACCAGTTAGTCGTAATGCTGATCGAGACGGTGAGCAAGGGGGGTAACCTGCTGCTCAACGTGGGTCCGACGGCGCGCGGAGCGTTTGACGACCGTGCCGTGGAGCGTCTGGAGGGTATAGGTGAATGGATGAAGTTTCACAGCCGGTCGATTTATGGCTGTACGCAGGCGCCGGACGGGTATGAGGCGCCCCGCAACTGCCTTGTGACGTATAATGCGAAGACGCACCGATTGTATATTCATGTCCTTGAGTGGCCATTTAAGTCGCTGCACCTTCCCGGCTTCAGGGGGAAGATTAAGTATGCTCAGCTGCTGAATGACGGTTCTGAAATACTCTTCGCTACGCCGTCTCCGTCGGGCGGTCACATGGCAGAGGGGTCGGGCGAAAACGATGTAGTGCTGACTTTGCCGGTGGAACGTCCCGGCGTGGAAGTTCCGGTGATTGAGCTGTTTTTGAAGTAATATCCACACCTTCCGCCGATGGCGGAGCGCCCCTCCTGCCCAAGAAGTGGAGAAGCGGAGAAGCGGAGAAGCGGAGAAAACCAGCTCGGGGAGCGCCCGAGTGGCAAGGGGCGGGAGCACCCGCCCCGACGAACGAAAAAGAAAACAGGGCAAGGCATGGCCTTGTCCTGTACATTATATATATGGCCGTCGCGTAGCGACGGAATATTGGTAGAGCAATCACATAAATCAAATAAATCAGAAGAATCACAGTTCAGACAATTAACAAAGAAATCGCTTAATAAAGAAATCGCTCGTCGGGGCGGGTGCTCCCGCCCCTTGCCGCTCCGGCGCTCCCCGAGCTGGTTTTCTCCACTTTCCCACTTTTCCACTTCTCCACTTTTCCACTTTTCCACTTCTTCTCTTCTCATTAAAAAAACCGACCCTAAAGCCGGTTTTTTTTCACAGAGTCACTGATAACAGTTTGCTAATAAAAACTCCCATTTTTTCTCGGCAGCTATCTTGCGATTGCAGGTATCAGATCCGGGATTATCTTCAATTAAGATTACACCATATTCGTCGGGCAAATCCGTAAATATCCGGTTAAGGGCGTCGGCGCTTAACTGATTTTTGTCACAGGCCAACCCTTTTAACGCTGTGTTTTTTGACATATCCAGTGCGCTTAACTTATTACTGCTACAATACAACACTCTTAACGCTATGCAGTTGCTCACGTCCAAAGCCGTTAAACACTGCTCGTTGCAATTGAAAAAGGAGAGATTTTCCGCCTGTATCCGCACGGTGTGTTCGGCCTCACCGGCATAGGTATGCCTGACTTCGGTACCGTCAAGATTATCAGGCATCTCTTCCGGGCCGTCACCCCAGTCAACAGTGATGCTTTCTGCCGTAGCCCCAAATCTTACCTTATTGCCTGTGAACGTAAATACGATTGTTCCCTGCGAATCAGGCGTCTTCGCCGTCTCCGCCGTCACTGTCGCTTCCGGAAAACCGGAAACGAATTCTTCCCTGCTGCCCGAGGCAGTCTTCGTGAGCAGCGCTTGCGCTGCAATGGATAATTGAAATTTCTTTCTCATTGTACTTAAATATTTATTGGTGATTTATTTTTTCCCTGCTCTTATAGCCTTTGCAGGGCTTGTCTTTATTATGAGTTCGCAACGCCTTCCCAAAGGTTCCGGGACGTGGCCCAAAGGTTCCGGGACGTGGCCCAAAGGCTCCGGGACGTGGCCCAAAGGCTCCGGGACGTGGCCCAAAGGTTCCGGGACATGGCCCAAAGGTTCCGGGACATGGCCCAAAGGTTCCGGGACATGTCCCAAAGGTTCCGGGACATGTCCCAAAGGCTCCGGGACATGTCC
>JAIRSV010000028.1 GCA_031255275.1 Proteiniphilum sp. | reverse complement strand
GCGACGGTATAATCATGTAAATCATATAAATCAGAAGAATCACAGTGCAGACAATTAACAAAGAAATCGCTTAATAAAGAAATCGTTCGTCGGGGCGGGTGCTCCCGCCCCTTGCCGCTCGGGCGCTCCCCGAGCTGGTTATTTCCGCTTCTAAACATCATCACATCAACACGTACGTGCGATAAAAAACGAAAGATCCGCGAAATCACTTCGCAGACCTTCCCTGTTAACACAATCTTCATGAAACAAATTACACTATCGAGTTGATTGCAGAACAATAGTCGGGTTCCTGTGTAATTTCAGGAACCAGTCCGGCGTATACGACCTGTCCCTCGGGATTTACTGTCACCACGGCGCGGGCTAAAAGACCTTTTAGCGGGCCGTCGGTCAGCAGCAAGCCGTAGTCTTTGCCGAACGATTCATTGCGGAAACTGGAAAGTGTAATAACATTATTAATGCCTTCTGCCGAACAGAATCTTCCGGCGGCAAAGGGCAGATCGGCAGAGATACACAGCACTGCCGTATTTTTCAGCGAAGCGGCTTCCCTGTTGAACCGGCGCACGGAGGCGGCACATACGCCGGTGTCGAGGCTCGGAAAGATGTTGAGAACGGTGTACCGCCCTTTGAAGTCTGACAGACGGGCTTCGGAAAGGTCGCTTCTCACCAGTACGAAATCGGGCGCTGCTGTCCCCTTTCCGGGCAACTCGCCGACTGTGTGAACGGGTTTACTTTTGAATGTGATATTTGCCATTGCGTGAATTGAATTATTGCGGATTCGCTCTATTTTGTGTAATTATTGTTATGCGTTATGCCTGATGCTGACCGTCAGGTTCCCCTTTTTTCCCTAAACAATGAGTGTAAATCAAATGTTCATGGCGGTCTTGTTTTTAACTTTAAAGTCAGGCTGTTACATCTCTTCGCGGAGATATGTGGCGGTATAGCCTTCCCCGTTGCGGACGATCTCTTCCGGGGTTCCTTCCGCTAAAATCCGGCCGCCGCGTTCACCCCCTTCAGGTCCCAGGTCGATGATGTAGTCGGCGCATTTGATGATGTCGAGGTTGTGTTCGATGACGATCACCGTGTTGCCTTTGTCCACCAGCCTGTTCAGCACGCCCAGCAGCACGCGGATGTCTTCAAAATGCAGTCCCGTGGTAGGTTCGTCCAGCACGTAGAGCGTGTTACCCGTGTCGACGCGGGCCAGTTCGCTCGCCAGTTTCACCCGCTGACTCTCTCCCCCTGAGAGGGTGGTGGAAGACTGTCCCAGCCTGATGTAACCGAGTCCCACGTCCTGCAGGACTTTGATTTTGTGCAGTATGCCGGAGACGTTTTCAAAAAATTCCACCGCTTCGTTGATGGTCATGTCCAGCACGTCGGCGATCGACTTCCCTTTGAAGCGTACTTCCAGCGTCTCCCGGTTATACCGTTTTCCGTGGCATACCTCGCAGGGAACCATCACGTCGGGCAGGAAATTCATTTCGACGGTTTTGTAGCCGTTGCCGCCGCACTGTTCGCAGCGTCCGCCCTTTACGTTGAAGGAGAAGCGTCCCGGCTTGTAGCCCCGTATTTTGGCTTCGGGCATTCCGGTGAACAGCAGGCGGATGTCAGAGAAGACGCCGGTGTAGGTGGCGGGGTTGGAGCGGGGGCTGCGGCCGATGGGTGACTGGTCGACGCTTATCACTTTGTCGAGGTGTTCGACTCCGCGGATTGACCGGAAGGGTAAGGGTTCCTTCAGCGACCGGTAGAATTCCCGGCTGAGGATGGGTTGCAGTGTTTCGTTGATCAGCGTTGACTTTCCGCTGCCGGAAACGCCTGTCACGCAGAGGAGCGTCCCCAGCGGAAAGGTGACGGTCACCTCCTTGAGGTTGTTTCCCGTTGCGCCTTCTATCGTGAGGTGCTTTCCGGAACCGCTGCGTCTTTTTCCGGGGACGGCGATCTTCAGATTCCCGTTCAGGTAGCCGGACGTGAGTGTATCCCTTTTCAGCATCTCTGCGGGGGGGCCTTCGAATACCACCTCGCCCCCCTTCCGGCCGGCAAGCGGCCCCATGTCTATAATGTAGTCGGAAGAGAGCATCATGTCTCTGTCGTGCTCTACGACGATGACTGAGTTGCCCGAGTCGCGCAGCTTCTTCAGCGAGTCGATGAGGCGGTGATTGTCCCGCTGATGGAGTCCGATGCTGGGTTCGTCGAGGATGTAGAGCACGTTCACCAGCTGCGAACCGATCTGAGTGGCCAGCCGGATGCGCTGGCTTTCGCCTCCCGAGAGGGTGGCCGACGCGCGTGAGAGTGACAGGTAACCCAGCCCCACGTCGAGCAGGAAGCGGAGGCGGGTGAGTATCTCTTTCCGGATTTCGCCGGCAATCAGGCGCTGCTTCTCCGTCACGGCCGCTTCGGAAGAGATGATCCAGTCGTGCAGCGAGAGGATGTCCATTTCAGACAGTTCGGCAATGTTTCTCCCGTTGATCCTGAAGTGGAGCGCTTCCCTGTTCAGCCGGCGGCCGTGACATTCGGGGCATACGGCGGAGGTGATGAACTGTTCGGCCCATTTCCGGGCTGTGGCCGTGGCTTCGTCTTCCTGCTGCATTTCTATATAGCGGGCGATGCCTTCGAAGGGGGCGGTGTAAGCGGAATTTCCCGGCAGTCCGGCCTTGATTTCATGCATCTCGTCCGAGCCGTACGTTATTTCGTCGATCGCCTCTTTCGGGATCTTTCCGAGGGGCGTTTGCAGGGTTGCGCCGTATTTCGCGCAGACGGCTGCAATCTGACGGAAGAGCAGGATGCCGCGTTCCTTTCCGAGCGGGAGGATTCCTCCCGCGGCGATGCTCAGGTCAGGGTTGGGGATGATCTTCCCGGTGTCGACCAGGTTTATCGTGCCGATGCCCCGGCAGCGGGGACAGGCTCCCTGCGGGGAGTTGAACGAGAAGTTGTGAGGAGCCGGTTCGTCGTATGACAGGCCGGTGGTGGGACACATGAGGCTGCGGCTGTAGTGGCGCACTTCGCCGGCCTCCACGTCGTGGATGAGGATCAGACCGCCACCCTGCTTCATGGCGGTGCGCACGCTGCTTTGCAGCTTGTCGGCAAATTTGCCGGATACGACCAGCTTGTCTATAAGGATTTCGATGTTGTGATTCCTGTACCTGTCTACGCGCATTCCGGGGATGATTTCCCTGATTTCGCCGTCAACCCTCACGTAGAGGTACCCCTTTTTCCGGATCTGTTCAAAAAGCTCTTTGTAGTGTCCCTTCCTGTTTCTCACGGCCGGGGCGAGGATGTGAATCCTTTTGTCGGCATATTTTTCCAGGATCAGTGCCAGGATCTGGCTGTCGGTATACTTCACCATCTTCTCGCCGGTGATGTATGAGTAGGCTTCGCCGGCGCGGGCGTAGAGGAGTCGGAGGAAGTCATAGACCTCCGTTGTGGTGCCGACGGTTGAGCGGGGGTTTTTGTTGGTAGTCTTCTGTTCGATGGAGATTACCGGACTCAGACCGGTGATTCTGTCCACGTCGGGACGCTCCATTTTTCCGAGGAATCCGCGCGCGTAGGCCGAGAAGGTCTCTATGTAACGGCGCTGTCCCTCGGCAAAGATGGCGTCGAAGGCGAGTGACGACTTCCCGCTGCCGCTCAGACCGGTGATCACTGTCAGCGAATCGCGGGGGATCGTCACGTTTATATTTTTCAGATTGTGTACGCGTGCGCCGTATATCTCTATTTTTTCTGTTCCGGAAGTCATAAGCTGTGGTTGACGGGTGGGGGAGGGGGGAGGGGGTGTTATTTCACCACCCATGCCGGGTTGTGTACCTCGGGTTTTTTCCTGCTGTTATAATAGAGATCCTTTTTTTCGGGGATGAGCAGCGTGTAGGTTTTTCCGGACGGATTGCTCAGGGACGTGTTCCGCAGCCAGGAGTTGAAGTCCTTCAGCTGAGCGTAGGTGATGTCATACTCTCCGGCAAAGGCGGCCAGGTCGGGTATGGAGGAAGAGACCGTCACCTCTCTGAAGCGTATCGGTTTGTAGAGCTGTTCGGGCTTGATGATGAATCCGTATTGCCGGGGATTTTCGAAGAGTTGTTTGAGGGCGAGCATCCGGTAGTAATAGCGCAGCGTCTCCTCCGTCAGCCAGAGGTCGAGCGAGTCATCCGTTCCCTGCGCCTTCAGTGCGCCGGTGATGCGCGCCTGTCCGCCGTTGTAGGACAGCGCCGCGGCGCTCCAGGAACCATATCTCCGATACGCCTCCTTCAGATAGCGGCAGGCAGCCTCGGTCGCTTTCTCTACGTGGAAGCGTTCGTCCACCTCAGAGGCCACCTCCAGGCCGTATTGTTTGCCCGTGCTCTGGAGAAGCTGCCAGAGTCCGGCCGCACGCGCGGGGGAGACAGCTCTGGGATCGAGATTGCTTTCAATCGCCGCCATATATTTCATGTCGTCCGGAATCTCCTGCTGTTCGAGGATCGGTTCGATGATCGGGAAGAGGCGGTTGGCGCGCTTGAAAAGCAGCAGGGTGGAGGAGTGAAGGTAAGTGAAGGCATTCAGTTCTCTGTCCATCCGTTCCCGTTTATCGTAACGGTCGAAGGTGATCTGTTCACCTGCGAACTCCATACTTTCGGGGACGGCCACCGAAGCAGTCATGGCCAGAACGAGAGATCTTTCCGATTCGGCTTTCACCGGATCGTTTCCCGACGTGAGGAGAAGGGTTGCGGCGCCGGCTCCTGTCATGACGGCTAACAGGAAGATACATATCGTCGATTTCTTCATTTTATTGTTCTGATTATTGTTTTGATTAATATTCCGAGGGATGTGTGAGTGAATAATCTGCTGTTCGGGATACTTGCATATTTTTCAGTTTTTCCCGAATGGCTGACAAAATTACAAAAACATATTAATAATTCAAATGTGAATTTGGTTTCACCGCCATTCGCGCCGCGCCCTGAAAAAACAAAAGAGACTGTCCGGTTGTCCGGGCAGTCTCTCCGCCAGAAGAAACTGAAAACCCCGCCGAGGGTAAAATCACACTTTCAGAAGAAACTGAAAGTCTCGCCGAGAGTAAAATCATACTTTCAGCAGAACGAGAAAGTCCCGCCGAGGGTAAAATCATGCTTTCAACGCGACGAGAATATTCCGCCGAAGGCTGAATCATGCCTTCAACGCGACGAGAAAGTTCCGTCGAGGGTAAAATCATACATTCAACGCGGCGGAAACGAACCGGAAACGGGTACAAGCTGAAACAAAAGAGACTGTCCGATTCTCCGGGCAGTCTCTCCGCATATACCGTACAGGCACTTACGCCTCTGTTTTCACCGTAAGAAACCCTCCCTTTCCAGCAGCGCCATAGCCTCTATCAACATACAGCCGCTGGTCTGGCCGCGAAGAAATGAATTTTCAGGCTTGAAGTACCAGCCGTAATTGTATATCAGAACGTCTCGTTCGCCGGTCGCCGACCCGTAGGAGATCAGCGCTTTTGCGTTATATTCGATAAACCGGATGTATTCATTCCGCTTGTCGGCGGGAAGGTCGGGATTCATAATCAGCCGCGTAAAATACCGGATGAAAATTCCCTTAAAGAGATTGACATCATTATCCGGCTGTTCGGCCCAGTCGCTCAGGATACGGTTATTCTTCGTCGGGACGGACAGATTATCCAACGTCCAGTCGGCAGTTCTCATCGCATCTTCCAGATAACGCCACTCTTTCGTTACGTCATACAGCTCCATGGCCGAACCGAGGAATGTTCCGGTATTATAGCTCCAGGCGCCGGTTCTGTCCTCAAAACCATCATACACGCCTCCGGTTGCCGGATCGTGTCTTTTTTCCCTCATCCATTCATACATTCTTTTAGCCCATTCCAGGTCGTTCAGCCCGTCGGGAAGTCCGGTCTCGGTATTTCCGTATTTTACCCATCTCCTCACTCCGATTATTGTAGCCGGACCTGTTGATGGTACCCCGGGACCACTGGCCGGCGTCTCCCTCCACCTGATGCCGCCGTCGCCGGCATAATCCCATCCTGCCAGAATCCATCTCCACAAATCCCGGGCAGACGCTTCATATCTTGCATCATTCGTCGCCTCAAAGGCGCGAAGGTGGGCAAGTCCGTGCCAGGCCATATCATCATAATAATTGTTTTTCCAGCTCCCGTGATTTTTTGTCTTAACGCCATCATAAAAGTCATGAATAATCTGCCTGTACCGACTGCCGTTCGTTCTGATACAGGCGTCGATTATCACGTCGAGGGCATGTGCTTCGGGCCAGTAATCATTCGCGTTGACGGCTCCGGAGATACTGTTATTGAAATGTCCGGCGCCTGAGTTCCAGAACCCCTTCACGAAATCGGAACTGCTTCTGTCCGCAAGATTTGCCCATGATGCGCCTGCCGTGCTGAAATCTTCCGAAACGGCTTCAATACTGTGGGTGTAGTTGCACAGATCCACGGATACTTCAGCCCACTCTTTCCCCAGGTGCGCCGGATAGCCCCAAACCCCGCTCCATAACTGATTGCCCTGGTCGACGATTACGGATTCTTTCATAAAAGGCGAGGAGTCGGAGACTTTTTCCAGGAATATATTTTTATTTTCCTCGGTCATCCTGAATTTATACCGTTTTTCATCGCCCCAGGCCTCTTTCGAGAAGTAAATAAGACACACCTCCTTCCATTTTCCGCGGCCTGCATACCGAAGGCTTATAGCCCGGCTTCTTATGCAGTAGAATAGCGATACATCCGTAATCTCCTTCATCACGACCGACAGGGTTGCAAAATCGACACGTATCCTGTATACGCCGGTTTTTGCAATTTCCGCGTTCGAGCCGTCTTCGACCAGTTTATTATTCTTCACGGAAAACGAACGTATTTTATCGCCTTCGATATTGCCTGTGAAGCTGAAAGGTTCTCCGGCGGTAAGTTGAGAGACGGTATAAAATTCAGTATCGCTGATCTTGACGAACGGCATGGCTTCCGAAATATTTGTTCCGAACTCCGTTCCCCTGCCGGTCAAAAATAGTTGCGTAACGGGCTCTTCACGCAGTTTCAGGACAATGCTGCCTGCTTCCTTTGACAGGGCGGATACCGACCCGTAATATGCCCGTACCGTCCATTTGACGATGCCGCCGGAACCGGGTTCAATACCCGCCTTGACGGCGATCTCATACAGCTTGGGCTGAATAATAACGATACTGTTGGTGGTAGCCGTTGAGGTGTATACCGGTTCGGACGGCGAACCGTTTTCCGTATAGAAAATGATTTCATAATTGACGGTTACACCCTTACCCCCTTTGGTCGCATCGGCTTTCAGCCATTCAAACTTTATGGCAGGCAAATCTTTCGTAAGTTCGAGAGGAGTATTATCAGCGGGTGCGATAAGTTTTTCTACCGCGTTCACTGCGATCTCTTCAGTCAAGTCCTCCTCCTCTTCAATGGGGTCGGAACACGATAAAAGGAGACCTGCGACAGTCAGTGAAAACACGAGGTAATACAATTCTTTTTTCATCGTTTCACAATATATTCATTCGTTCATTCATTCATTCATTGATAAGTATTCACCGGGATATTATACAAAACGAGGCATTTGAATTCAGCCTCGTTTTATATAACAAATGTAATACCCGATAGATTAAATTTACGGAGTATTATTTATCAGCGGTCACTCACCGGATCCCCCCAGAGGGTTATTTCTCCGATATTTACACAGTTGGAATTTTGCCAGTTTGGTTCCTTAATCACCAGCCGGATGTACCGAATCCCGCCGATCTCTTCATTCACCTTATATTCCCAGCCGGCATTCCAGATTTGATCGACCTCCGTGGCAGGTCTGGTAATCTCATGAGCGCCGAGAATTTTCCAGTCATTCCTCCATTCGTCCGATGTCCAGTAAGTCTCGTCGACGCCCTCTTTCAGAGTCTCTGCGCCCCATACTTCGAAGGATCGCGGACTGTGGCCGGTGAAGGCGGCTGCGTCGACTCTCGGCCAGAGGCGGAAGCGGCTGATTTCGGCCACTACGCCCATATCGAACGTAAAGTGATGCGGAAAGCCGAATTGACCTTCGACTGTATGTAAAATACCCGTATTCCTTGTGTTGCCATCCCATATCCTTTGGAGATCCCGGCTCTGGTTTACGGAGGTATTGTCGCCGGGCAAAACCACAGCCCGGAAATTGACCTTATCGATTTCCTGCTCAAATTTAGGCAGCGTGTATTCCCTTGCCGGGGAATGTAGCGGCTCCAGTGCGTTTTCGGGAAGGTATGAGGTGAATATACTGATCTTATCCCCTGTTTTGAGGCCTGTTTCGTCTCCCCTCAATTCAGTTTCCATCTCTGCGGTTCCTACACGTACCGAGTTATCGGCACCGCCTTCTTTCTTCGCGTAGACGATGGTGGTTGAGACAGCGTCTTTTCCGGTTATCGGCCCCCAGACAATCAGCATGTCTCCGAGTTTATTCTTCGTTATGGACGAGACGTTCCTGTTCCTTAACGTTTGCGTGTATGATTCGCCGTAAATCAGTGCGGCAGCCTCCTGCGTCATGGAATGATGACCTTCGTCGTCACGGGTAACAAACTCAAAGACGTAATCGCCCTCTTTCAGTTCATCAAGAGAATAACTCATCGGGAGGCGGCCGATTTGCCCGTTGCGGTTTGCGCTTACGATTGCGGAATCTTCCCGCTGATTCCAGTATATGACTGTTTCGGTGATGCGCGGATCGGCATTTATTTCCCACACAAGCAAGGCTTTCTCATAGCCGGGGAATACTTTAATGGAATCTACTACGCCGGTATAAATATCTTCGCCCCTGTCATAATATTCCTGGTGAATACTGTTTATGTCGCCGCAGGTCACCAGACATGCCGCGAGGAGCAGGGATGAGATGACAAAGGACCAGGCCCTCTTCCCGGCGCCGTTTCCCGCTGTTGAAATGATTTGTTTCTTCATTGTTGTATCTGTGTTTATATTTTGTTTGACTGTTCTCCGCTCACGCCGTCATCGCCGCCGTCCTCATCGCCGTCGCCGTTGCCGTCGCCGTCGTCCACCCCGTCATTTCCATAGATGGAGACTTCGGCAATATGCAGGGCGGAGGTTCTGGCCCACGTCTCCTTGACGACGAAACGGATATATCGTATTCCGCCGGCACCCGCTTCAAAGATATACTCACCGCCGGCAACGGTGGCAGCCCTGTCCTCGTCATTGGCCTGTCCCAGCGGAAGACCGGAGGGTTTGATCTGTTCAAAGTCGCCCAGCAGCTTCCAGTCGTCGCGCCAGTTGCCGACGGATGAAAAGTATGCGTCGTTAATGGGGCGTGTCAGAACGTCCGTACCCCATACTTCAAAATAATGTACGTTGTGCTGTTCGAAAATAAATTCACCCTGCCGGTTCCACAGCATCATGCGGCTTAGCTGGGCTTCCACTCCCAGGTCGATGGTGAATGTCTGCGGAGGGGTAAATCCTCCTTCGGGATTGGAGTGCCATATCACGTTAATATTACCGTCCCAGATAAAGTGTAACGGACGGTCGCGGAGCGTAGTGGTATTATCGCCCGCCAGGTGCCCGTCTGTGAAAAGCTTTTTGTCCAGTTCCTTTTCATACAGCGGCACATGTTCCTCCATGAGCGTATCCGTATAGTTCCCGAACCTGTCCGTCAGGCAGACGGCAAACAGGCGTGGCGTGGTATCATATCCCCTGATGGAACGCTTGTCTTCCGCCTGTGTCGAGAAGACCAGATCATACTCTTCCCATTCGCCGCTGTCGCCCATCGCCAGGAGAAAGGCGCCTATCATCACCTTTCCCTCATTTTTCCAGCGGATCACCACACCTCCGAAATCAGGTTCCATTTCCAGCGTCTCAAATATCGTCCGGCAGGGAGAATCCAGGGGGATGAACGAGCCTGTATAAGGTTCCGATCTGTTTTCGCTGTGATCCACCAGATAAAGTGTAAATTCACAGGGAGCCGTATCGGGCAAGCCCTCGATGGTTACAAAACCGCTGTATATCGAGGCGCGGGCGATCTTTTTCGTTCCCTGAAACAGATATTCACACATTATATACGATATGTCCGTCGCTTTCGGTATCTCATAAGAGATCTTTGCTCCCCCCGGCATCGCTTCCACGCGCACATTTGTGACGGGAGGAGGCGGAGTGCTGTCGGTCGGGCTTTGTCCTGTTCTGTCATCGCTGCAGGCGATGGTGAAAAGCAGGTACATGACGGCAAGCCCGGTTATCATTCTGTTAATTCGCTTCATACTCTGATTGATTTTATATGTTTACGTGTAATTGTTTACCATCCGGGGTTCTGCACCAGATTGGGATTTCGGGTAAGAGTGGCGGTTCTCAAAGGCCAGAGATAATCTTTCATCGTGTAGTTACGGTTGTTGAAAAGGGTAATCACCACGTAATACTCTTCCAGTTTGACGCCCTGATAATCCCATCCCTGCACCGGCTGGTTCATATAGCGCATAGCATCCTTCCAGCGGCGGAGGTCGAACGGACGATGTCCCTCGAATGCCAGTTCTATCAGGCGTTCCCGCTTGATAATATCCTTCATCCCCTCTTTATCGAGAGGTTTGTCCGGGTAGATCGAATGTTCCCTCCACGACTCGACGACGCCCTGAAGACCTGCACGCAGACGGATGCTGTCCACCCATTGATATACTTCCCTGTCGGGCGCCTCTTTTGTTTCATTCAGCGCCTCGGCATACAGCAGGTAAAGGTCGCTCAGCCTGATGACGGGAATGGAAAACCTCACAGGACTTGGAGAGGTGGTTGTAGTCCCTGACCGGAAGCTGACCAGTTTCTTGATAAAGTAACCGGTGGATATGTGGCAGTCGGAAAACACTACGCCGTGATTGCCTCCGCTCCGGTTGTCGATAGAGAGCGTCGCATCCTCGGGCTGCGCCAGCGCCTCATAAAGGCTGCGGTCGAACGCCAGATGCGCATAAAAACGAGGCTCCCGATAATAATTCAGCTTTGCGGTCGTCTCCCCCTTGCGGATATAGTACGCATGAAATGTGCCGGTATCCGTTCTTGTTTCGTAGCGCGTCTCATAATCAGGCTCCCATGCCGGGTCTTCATTAATGGGTACCCCGTTATTCGAATAATACTGTTCCGCAATCTTCAGCGTAGCGCTCAGCTCGGATGTACCCCCATACGTGGAGAAGAATTTGGGCGTACAGTAATTCTGAAACTGATTGCCATTCTGAAATGCCGGGTGTGCCCAGATAATTTCCGGATTCAGGGAAGGCCTTTCCGATACGGCTCCTCTCAAAGTATATTTCAACGTGGCTTCTCCCGCCGACACATCGTTACCGATCTCATTGCGATAGCGGTAGAGCGCATGGCCGCTGTCGTGACAGATCCTGACAGCCTCTTCAATCGCCTCGAGCGCCCTGTTCCACTTGCCGCTGTCGGCCTTTGGGAAAAGGAGTACGTCCCGTTTGTCCTTGAAATTCGCATAGTCGGGATTGCCGTTGAAGAGCGGACTGGCCGCCCATACCAGCACTTTTGCCTTTACCGACGCCGCTATCGGTCTGGTAATGCGCCCCATTTCGGTAGCCGTCTCCGTGATCCTGTCGGGGAGAGATGTCATTGACTCGTCCAGCAGGTTCACAATGTATTCGACGACATTGTCTACCGGCTCACGATAAACGCGCACCTCTTCGGGCGAAGCATTTACCGGGACGTCCGTATCCATAATCGGTATCGGGCCATAGAGCTGCATGAGGAAGAAGTGAAGATAGGCCTTTATGAACTTCACTTCCGCAATCCAGTTCTCCCGTTCCCACGTCTGCAGATCGGGCACCTTGTGGATATTGTTCAGAAATATGTTGCAGTCGCGTATTCCTACCCACAGGGGCCTTCCGTCCCGCAACCCGTCCCAGTAGTTATGAAAGGGTGAGGCCGAATTCTGGTCGTTGCGCGCAATGCGCGAACCGCTCCGGCTGTTCAGCGAGGCGACGTCGATGTCCCACCATATTTCGTCATACCCCACATTGCCCGGATAGGTAAACGGGTCATTCTGATTCGGCAGCATGTTGTAGCAGGAGAACAGGAATTTTTCGGAATTGATCCGGTTAGAAAATGCATTATCCAGCGTAGCCACCCCGTCGGGCACCACATTCAGAAAGTCTGAACATGCTGCGGAGAGAAATGTACAGAGGCATAAAACAAACAGTTTAGCCGATATTATCATATTTTTCATAAGACACTTTTTTTTATCATTTAAAATTCGATATTCACACCCACGTTCACCACCCGCTGCGGCGGATAGTTAAAAGCCTTTTCGCTCTGTTCAATATCCCACAGCTTGAAGGCGCTCCACAGGAAGAGGTTGCTCCCCGAGGCATACAGGCGGATATTTTGCAGATGAACCCTTTTCACAAAATCCTTCGGCAGCGTGTAGCCGGCTTCAGCCGTTTTCAGCCTCAGGAACGCACCGCTCCGTATCCACCAGGTGCTCGACTGCTCGTTGTTGCTGACGCCCGTCTCGGAGAGTCGCGGCCAGAAGGCATGGATGTCGCGGTTGTCTTCCGACCAGTGACTCTCGGCAATGGCTTTCAGCAGAGAGCGGTCGTTGATGAAGGGGGCGATATAGGAGTTGATCCAGAAGGAGGAGTTGGCCGAACCCTGGAAGAAGACGGAGGCGTCAAAGCCTTTGTAGCCGAGCGTCACGCCGAAGCCGTAGATAATTTCAGGCGTTTTCGGGAAACCTATCGGCACCATGTCATTCTCGTCGATACTCCCGTCCCGGTTAATATCCTTATACTTGATGTCACCGGCCCCGTAGTCGCCGAAGGTCTGTCTCGGCGAATTTTTCACCTCCTCGTCATCAATAAAGAGACGTTCGGCAATCAGTCCCCACTGCTGGGAGATGCTTTTCCCCACGTGCGACCGCCAGGGAATGGCTGAGTAATCAGGCTCCTCATAAATCACATACCGGCTTTTGGCACAGGTGAAATTGCCTCTCAGCACCGTCCACAGGTCTTTGGTGAAAGATTTGTTGTAATCCACCGAAACATCAATCCCGTTCCCCCTCGCCTCGCCGATGTTGGCTTTGGGAGTACTCTGCAGACCCATCGTCGACGGGATGTCTTCGCGCATCTGGAGGATGTTGCTGCGGTTTTCCGTAAAATAATCGGCCTGTATCTCCAGCTCATCCCACAGATTCAGCTCAATCCCAAAGTTGCTCTTGCGGCTGATTTCCCATGTGATGTAAGGATCCGCATAGCGTCTGATGGAGATGCCCGGCCGGCCATAGCTGAAGTTATCGCCAAAGGTCATGCCCCTCCCGGCATCAGACATCTCCAGATCCGAAAGGTAATAGAAGCGATCCTCCTTCAGTCCGATTTCATCATTCCCGACCAGACCGTAAGTCACCTTGAGCTTCAGTTTGGAGATCGTACTCTTCAGCGGCTCCATGAATTTTTCGCCGGACACAATCCATCCCGCGCCGGCCGAGGGGAAAAAGCCCCACCGCTCGTCAGAGGAGAAGCGTTCGGAACCGTTGTACCCGAAATTGGCCTCAAGAAAATAACGGTCGGCATAGCTGTAGGTGGCACGTCCCGCCAGTCCCGCGTTGCGCTGCGGGAGCGACAGTTGCAGCGTGTTGTAGGTATTGTCCTTCTTCTCCCTGACGGTGGCGACCAGCAGTCCGGAAATGCTGTGCCGTTCGGCAATCGTCGTGCCATACTGCACCGCACCTTCGAAGTACATCGTATTCTCCATTTTCCGGTCACCGGGGACGTAGTCCAGATAATCCGTCCCACCGTCCGGATTCAGCGCAGTCAGCTGATAGCTCTCCATGCCCGAAACCGCAGGCGCCAGGCTGTAGTAAAACGGCGCATACTGCCGTCTGACCTCCAGCTGGGCAAACCGGTTCACGTTGAACATGGCTCTTGCCGAAAGCCCTTTGGCCAGGAAGTCGAGATTCTGCTTCAGCTCAAACTGGACATACATCGTAGACCGGTCGTTTGACTTGTATCCCTTCAGCATATCCGCATAGGGATTGAGGGAACTGCCTGCCGTTGAATTTCCGAAAAGAATATGCCTTGCATACCTGTTCGCCTCATCCGGCTCATAGTAAGGCAGAAAGTAAACCGGGTTGGCATAGACGGACTTCTGATACAGATCCGTCCCCCCGTCCAGCGGCCCCTGATAATCGTCAAACATCCCGTTCAGGCGCACGATAGCCTCAGTTGTTTTCGTCAGATTCACATTCACGTTCGACCGCAGCGTATACCTGTTCAGCCGGATATTGTTGTTGAAATTCTGCCGCTTGTCCACCTTCAGAATACCATTGTCGGCAGAATAGGAAGCGGCGATGTAATAACGCGCCACCTTTCCCCCACCGCTGATATTCAGATTATAGCGCTGGTTAAACGTATTCTTGTCAAACAGCATCTTCTGCCAGTCGTTTGCCGGATAACGCACCGGATCGATACCCCTTTCCGTATAGTTGATCTTCTTCTCGTCATACGGAAGGCGCGTCCCCGGAGAGCGCGTACGCACCGCCTCGTTGTGCAGCTTCATGTATGTGACCGGATCTGCCAGCGCGATGTTTCTCGTGGGCGAAGAGAATGAACCTTCCGCACGAACCTGGACTTTGACCTCACCCTCACGCCCCTCCTTCGTCGTCACCAGAATCACCCCGTTCGCCCCGCGAGCGCCATACAGCGCCGTAGCGTTAGCATCCTTCATGATAGAAAAGCTGGCAATATCATCCGTCGTCAGGCGCGAAAGATCCTCCGTCGTCATCTCCACGCCATCAATCAAGATCAGCGGATCCACCTTCCCGGTGCCGAAGCTGGTGACGCCGCGGATGAAAAACTGCGCATTATCCTGCCCCGGTTCCCCCGTCTGCTGATAAGAGATCAGCCCCGCAATCCGGCCTGCAAAAGCCGTGGTGAGGTTACTCGAAGGAACCTTCAGGTCAGACGGCTTCACCGTGGATACGGAAGCAATCACACTCTCCTTCTTTTGCGTACTGAAAGCGACGACGGTAAACTCATCCAGTTCATTCGCCAGCGGACGCAGTGCCACCTCAAAAAACGTCCTGTTCCCCACGTCAACAGACTGCGCCGTCATCCCCAGGAATGAAAACACCAGTCTGTCGGAAGGCGTCACCCTTATCTCAAACGTTCCGTCGCTGTCGGTAGTAATCCCCCTCGTCGAATTTTCGATCTGGACAGTCGCCCCCGGCAACGGCTCACCCGTTTCCGCCTCAGT
>JAIRSV010000022.1 GCA_031255275.1 Proteiniphilum sp. | reverse complement strand
ATAAAGAAATCGTTCGTCGGGGCGGGTGCTCCCGCCCCGACGAACGAAAAAGAGAACGGGGCAAGGCATGGCCTTGCCCTGTTCATTATATATATATAAAGAAATCGCTCGTCAGGGCGGGTGCTCCCGCCCCGACGAACGAAAAAGAGAACGGGGCAAGGCAAGGCCTTGCCCTGCACACATATATATATAAAAGAAATCGCTCGTCGGGGCGGGTGCTCCCGCCCCTTGCCGCTCCGGCGTTCCCCGAGCTGGATGTTTTTGGTGCATGGGTTATGTAAATCAAATAAATCAGAAGAATCACAGTGCAGACAATTAACAAAGAAATCGCTTAATAAAGAAATCGTTCGTCGGGGCGGGTGCTCCCCGAGCTGGTTTTCTCTACGGAGCCTCGCACGCTGCGGGGGTTACATGCGATTTTTTCATAAGACGACGACGGGAGACGGTATGCTCTGACGGGAAATTAAGCGGAATATAGCGCCGATACAACTAAATTTACTTTAACTTTGCCGCCGCGAATGGATGACTGTACCTTATTTTGTCACAACAGGGGTATGTGTCTTCTCGCATAAAAACAATTCACCGACGCCGGATGTTTTTACATCAGTCGCAAACGCATTAGTATACATAGAATTATGCAAGAGAGAAAAAAGAAGGTAAGAATCAAAACAAAAACATTTGTTCCGCTGGTTTTTATTACCGCCGCACTCATCACCACCTACTTCTTTCCCCGTCAGGGAAGCTTCAAATACAGCTTCAACGAGGGACGCCCCTGGCAGTATGGACTCCTCACCGCTCCGTTCGACTTCCCGGTGTATAAACCGGAGAACCAGCTGAAGGCTGAACAGGACAGCATCCTGCAGTTTTATGAACCGTATTTCGTCATCAGCGGAGAGGTTCGCAAGAATGCTCTCGCCGACTTCGACGCGGACGTGAACATGAAGGAGAGTCTTGCCGGACTTTCACCGGACTGCAAACTCTACATCCGGAACAGGCTCAACGAGGTGTATGAAACGGGTATCATGCGCTCGGAAGATTTTGACCGTATCAGCCGCTCCCGCACCCGCGCCCTGCGGATCAGGAAGGGAAATGTGGCCGAATCCAGTGGCGTGGACGCCTTCCTCACCATCCGCTCCGCCTACGGAAAGGTGCTGGGCGATCCTCCTCCCGACATCGACTCCGGCGTGCTCAGAGATGCCGACATCAACGAGTATATCCGCGAAAACGTACTGTTTGACGCTGCTACGTCCGAGAAGGCGCAGAACGAATTTATCCAGCAGGTGGACATCAGTCACGGAATGGTGCAGAGGGGACAGCGCATCATCGACCGGGGTGAAATTATCGACTCGCAGACCTACAACATACTCTCTTCCCTGAAGCAGTCCACCGAAGAGCGGAGCGGCGGTACGGCCAAAAACAACTGGACCCTCCTCGGGCAATTCATCCTCATCCTCCTCATGTACGCCTCGTTCTACATATACCTCCTCTACTTCCGCCCGGCGGAGTTCGGCAACCGCAAACACGTAATCTTTATGGTGCTGCTGGTGACCTTCTTCGTCGTACTCACGGGACTCACGGTCAGCCTCGAGCTTTTCAGCATCTACATCATCCCCTACGCCATCGCCACCATCCTGATCCGCACCTTCATCGACTCGCGCACCGCGCTCTTTGCCAGCCTCGTCACCATCATCATGAGCTCGCTCATGGCACCGTTCCCCTTCGAATTCGTCGTCATCCAGATATCCGTCGTCATGGTATCCATATTCATGCTCAAAGAACTGTCGGAACGCTCGCAGCTGATCAGAAGCTCCTTCTTTATCCTGCTCTCCTACACGGTAGTCTACCTCGGGCTCGAACTCTATCAGGAAGGTAACGTGGAAGAAGTCAACTGGGTGGTACTCGTCTACTTCCTTATCAACTTTATCTTCATCATGTTCTCCTATTCGCTGGTCTATCTGGCCGAAAGATCATTCGGATTTATCTCCGGCGTCTCGCTCGTAGAACTCTCCAACATCAACAAGCCACTGCTGAAGGAACTCTCGGAAAAGGCGCCCGGCACCTTTCAGCACTCGCTGCAGGTATCCAACCTGGCAATGGCCGCAGCAGCAAAACTGGGCGCAAACGCCTCGCTCATCAGGACAGGCGCACTGTATCACGACATCGGCAAAATGGTAAATCCCGCATTCTTCACCGAGAACCAGACGCCGGGCATGAATCCCCACGCCGGACTTCCCTTCGAAGAAAGTGCGCGCATCATCATCAATCACGTGAGGGACGGGCTGAAGATCGCCCAGAAAAACAACGTGCCCCGGCAAATCGTCGACTTCATCGAGACGCACCACGGAACAAGCATGCCCAAATATTTCTACATCTCATGGAAGAATGCCAACCCGGGAAAGGAGGTAAACGAAGCCGACTTCCGCTATCCCGGCCCCAATCCGTTCTCCAAAGAGACCGCCATCATGATGATGGCCGATGCGGTGGAAGCCTCGTCGCGCAGCCTGCCCGAATATACGGAAGAAGCGCTTCACAGGCTGGTGGACAAAATCATAGACGCGCAACTGTCCGAAGGTTACTTCAGGCTGACGCCCCTCACCTTTCAGGACATACAGACGGTGAAGGATGTTTTTGCGGAAAAACTGGCCACCATATACCATTCGCGGATCGCCTACCCCGAGCTGAAACAGCCGGAATAAGCCCGCGAACGGAATGTGGGACGGGAGGACGGGAAAAAGAAAAGGGAAAGGAAGGGAAAGGAAAGAGAAATCTCACTCCCACTCAATCGTGGCGGGAGGCTTGGACGAAATATCATACACAACGCGGTTGACCCCCTTCACCTTATTGATAATCTCATTCGACACCTTCGCCAGAAACTCATAAGGCAAATGCGCCCAGTCAGCCGTCATAGCGTCGGTCGACGTCACGGCGCGCAGCGCAACCGTATTCTCGTACGTACGCTCGTCGCCCATCACCCCGACCGACCGCACCGGCAACAAAATAGCCCCCGCCTGCCACACCCTGTCATACAGACCGGCCGAACGGAGATTCGAAATAAACAGATCATCAGCATCCTGCGCCATACGCACCTTATCGGGAGTGACATCGCCCAGAATCCGGATCCCCAGCCCGGGGCCGGGGAAGGGGTGACGGTGAATGAGGATGGGATTCATACCCAGTTCAAGCCCTATCCTGCGCACCTCGTCCTTGAAGAGCAGACGCAACGGTTCACACAGCTTCAGGCGCATCTTCTCGGGCAATCCCCCCACGTTGTGATGACTCTTGATGGTGACCCCGGTGATAGAGAGCGACTCAATGATGTCAGGATAAATGGTTCCCTGCGCCAGCCATTTGATACCCTCCAGCTTGCGCGCCTCCCCGTCGAAAACATCAATAAAACCCTTCCCGATAATCTTGCGCTTGCGTTCGGGATCAGTCACACCCCTCAACTCCCGGTAGAAACGTTCCCTGGCGTCCACGCCAATCACATTCAGCCCCAGGTGCTCATAATTCTCAAGGACGGTCTCAAACTCGTTTTTACGCAACAGGCCATGATCCACAAAAATACAGGTGAGGTTCCTCCCGATCGCCCTGTTAAGCAGCACAGCCGTCACCGACGAGTCCACACCCCCCGAAAGAGCAAGAATCACCCTGTCGTCACCCAGCCGCACCTTCAGCTCCCCGACGGCAGTCTCAATAAACGAAGCCGGCGTCCAGTCCCTCCTCACGCCGCAGACGGTAAGGAAATTATCCAGTATCCCGGCACCCTGTTCGGTATGAAACACCTCGGGATGGAACTGTACCCCCCAAGTCTCCTCACCCTCCACCCTGTAGGCCGCCAGCGCCACATCGTCGGTCGAGGCGATCATCCGGAAACCGGCCGGAACGCGGACAATCGTATCCCCGTGCGACATCCACACCCGGCTCTCCCGCGGCAAGAATCCCAGCAGAGGATCATCACCGTCCGCAACATGCAGGCGCGCCCGCCCATACTCACGGGTATCACTCCTCTCCACGGATCCCCCCGCCAACTGCACCATCAACTGCGCACCATAACAGATCCCCAGCACGGGAAACCGTCCGCGGATACGCTCCAGACCGGTTTTGAACGCATTGGCATCATTCACCGAAAAAGGACTTCCGGAAAGAATCACACCCCTCACCGATTCATCACCGAAGGGGAATTTATTATAAGGCAGGATCTCGCAGTAAGTATTCAGTTCCCTCACGCGGCGACCGATCAACTGCGTGGTTTGCGAACCGAAATCGAGGATGATAATTTTTTCGTGCATAAGTTTGTATATAACCGTTAAAAGTTCAGGCGGCAAAGATACGAAAAGCGCGCGAAAAACGGTAAAATCCGGATAAATCGAAAGTCATCCGCCAACAAATCCGCCAAGACAAACACAAGACAAACACAAGACAAACAATGGAAGAACTTAGCAAAGTCCTCGATTTTGAACTTGAAAAAGAAACATACCGGCTAACTGTTAAGCGAAAAATAGCCCGGACTCAAAAAGCCAATCAGGAGCGAATAAATGAATAAGGGAATCACAGCCATTAGCTGCCCAATACCCTGATACGGGAAAAAAAGCTACACTGAAAAATGTGCGGGTAAAGACTGTTCGTGATTATCCGTTACACTATCATCTCAAGCCTGCTGACCGTCCTCGTTCTTCAACGAATTTACAAATGGGATTTCAGCATTATGAACAGGAAAACGCACCCCGTCCCGCCCCCCGTCCCGCCGACGGAAGTTGACAATAATCTCCCGGAATATGAAGCGTAAAATGAAACAAATTATTACCTTTGAGAATTAGTTTATAAAACCGTATGAAACAGGGTCGTTTTTTATCTGTCTGCATTTTGATGCTCTTCTGCCTTTGCACCACAGGGCAGACGCTCGACGAAGCCAAAATTTTGTATCAGGAAGGCCTTTATGCCAAAGCACTGCCCGCTTTTCAGGCGGAGTATCACATCAATCCCGGCAATCCGTCCGTCAACCAGTGGCTGGGCGTAAGTCTCTTCGAGACCGGAAGGATACTCGAAGCGCAAAAGTACCTCGAATTTGCCTCCGAACGCAAGATTCCCGAAGCCCATATCTGCCTGGGAGAACTCTACACACTGCTGTATCGCTTTGAAGACGCCGAAAAAGAGTTTGAAAAGTATCAGCGCGTCAAACGCAGAGACCAGGCCGCGCTGGAGAAGCTGGTACCCAAACGGGCGTACGCCGAAAAACTCCGAAAAGCCGTCAGTCACACCGAAGACTTGCAGATCATCGACAGCATGGTCGTCTCCAAGCCGGATTTCCTGACCGCCTATAACCTGAGCACTTCCTCCGGGTCGCTGAAGCCGGTACGCGCGTTTTTCTCCGACCGGGCGGCGACCGGCGAAACGCTCTTCATGAACGAACGGAAGGACAAAATATACTATTCGCGCGGCAATGCCGCCGCCGGCATCGACCTCTATACGATGGAGAAGCTGCTCGACACCTTCGGCAACGAGAAGAGACTGCCCGAATCCGTTAACAGAAAAGGCGACCAGGCATATCCGTTCGTACTGAACGACGGGATAACCCTCTATTTCGCCTCCACGGACGAACCTTCACTCGGAGGGTACGACCTGTTTGCCACCCGCTACAATTTCACCAACGACTCATACCTCAGCCCCAATCAGCTGAATGTGCCCTTCAACTCACCCTTCAACGACTACATGCTGGCCATCGACGAAGAAAAAGGAATCGGATGGTTTGCATCCGACCGCTTTCAGCCGGACGGTCTGGTCTGCATCTACACCTTTATCCCCAACCCGCAGGTGCAGCCGCTCGAAATCGACGACGCACACCACCTTGCCCGCAGAGCAAGAATCTCTTCCATAGCCGACACCTGGAAGCCGGACGTCGACTATCGCTCGCTCCGCTCGCTGGCGCGACAGAAAAGCGTCTCGCACCAGGAAACGGCCGGCGACTTCACATTCGTGATCAACGACCGGATCACCTGCCACACCCTGTCGGATTTCAGAAGCGAACGCGCCCGGGCACTCTTCTCGCAGGCGCTGGGTTATGAAAAACAGCTGCAGCGGCTGAACGGCGAACTCTCCCAGAAAAGAGACCGGTATGCCGAAAACCGGACAGACAGCTCCCTTGCAGCATCCATCCTCCAACTGGAAAAGGAAAGCGAATCGCTCTCCCGGGAAACGGAGACCCTCAGGATACAGGCAAGAAACGAAGAAATACGCACACGCTTTAACTGATAATTAACCCCCCCGGATATGACATTCGATCTGATCATCATAATCGCCGTAATCCTGCTGGGAACAGTATTCATGCTCATCGAAATCTTCCTCCTTCCCGGCATCAGCATTGCCGGCATCGCCGGCGCGATTTTCCTGACGGGAGGAATCATATATGCATACATCTTTCAGGGCAGCGTCGCCGGAAACATTACGCTTGCCGGCACGGCCGCACTGCTGGGCGGAAGCTTCTTCTGGCTGCTGAAATCGAAATCACTGCGAAAAATCTCCCTCGAAACGAATATCGAGGGAAAGGTAGACACCTCCCACTTGCAGAAAATAGCTGCCGGCGACAGTGGCATGACGCTTTCGCGTCTGAATCCCGTCGGGCAGGTACTGGTCAACGGCGTGGAAGTGGAAGGAAAATCATTCGACGGAGAATTTCTTGATGAAGATACCGAAATAGAAGTCATGAAGGTGGAAACCTTCAGCGTACTGGTAAGGAAAAAAGAAATCGCTTCACCCCGCTGAAAAGGCAAAAAATAAATATAAAACCCCTAAAACAAGTAATTATGAATTTATTATCATTCCCGCTGATCATTACGCTGGCCGTAATCGTCATTTTCCTGCTGATATTCTTCCACTACGTACCCTTCTTCCTGTGGATAAACGCACTCTCCGCAGGAGTACGCATCTCACTCGTGCAGCTCTTCCTGATGCGCCTGCGCCGCGTACCGCCCCACACCATCGTCTACGCGATGATCGAGGCGCACAAGGCCGGCCTGAAGAATGTCACCCGCGACAACCTCGAAGCGCACTACCTTGCCGGAGGACACGTGGAAAAAGTAGTACACGCTCTGGTCTCGGCTTCCAAGGCTAACATCGACCTTACCTTCCAGATGGCCACGGCTATCGACCTGGCCGGACGTGACGTACTCGAAGCCGTACAAATGTCGGTAAATCCCAAAGTGATCGATACGCCTCCGGTGACGGCCGTAGCCATCGACGGCATCCAGCTGATAGCCAAAGCTCGCGTGACGGTACGTGCCAATATCAAGCGACTGGTGGGCGGCGCCGGCGAAGAAACTATCCTTGCCCGCGTAGGTGAAGGGATCGTCTCCTCCATCGGTTCGGCCGTATCCCACAAATCGGTGCTCGAAAATCCCGACTCCATCTCCAAACTGGTGCTGAAGAAGGGTCTGGACGCAGGTACTGCTTTCGAAATCCTCTCCATCGACATCGCAGACATCGACATAGGTAAAAACATCGGCGCCGTGCTGCAGATGGATCAGGCTCAGGCTGACAAGAACATCGCACAGGCCCGCGCCGAAGAACGCCGCGCTATGGCTATCGCCCTGGAACAGGAGATGAAGGCCAAGGCGCAGGAAGCCCGCGCCAAAGTGATCGAAGCCGAAGCTGAAGTGCCGATCGCTATGGCTGAAGCCTTCCGCAACGGAAACCTCGGCATCATGGACTATTACCGGATGGAAAATATAAAGGCTGACACCGATATGCGGGATTCCATCGCTAAACCGCAGGGCAGCGGAAATAAAAAATAGATCACACGTCCGGTCTGATGAAACATTATCAGAAATCATCACTAACTGTACTTATTTATGAGAATTATTCCTGAATCGGAGCTGATCATCAATTCCGACGGAAGCGCCTTCCATCTTCACATCCGGCCTGAACAGCTTTCGGACAGGATCGTGATGATGGGGGATCCCGATCGCGTAACGATGACGGCTTCTTTTTTTGACAGCATTGAATGTGACGTCCGCAGCCGGGAATTTCATACCGTCACCGGAATGTACGGGGGAAAGCGTATCACTGCGCTTTCTCACGGAATCGGGACGGATAACATTGACATCGTTCTCACCGAACTGGATGCTCTGGCCAATATAGATTTCGGCACGCGACTGGTGAAGGACAGATTCACGCAACTCACTGTGGTGCGGGTGGGCACGTCGGGCGGCATGCAGCCGCACTGTCCGGTAGGGTCATACGTAGTATCGGAAAAGTCAATCGGCTTCGACGGGCTGATCCACTATTATGCCAACTCCGAATCGATCCGCGAAAGGGATTTCGAGGAGGCTTTCCAGAGCAAAGTCTGCTGGTCGCCCTACCACTGCTCGCCTTACGTGGTAAGCGCCGACGAGGAACTTGTCGACCGTGTGGGTTATGATATGATCCGCGGCGTCACCATCTCCGCCATCGGCTTCTACGGCCCGCAGGGAAGGCACGTGAGGTTGCCGCTGGCCGATCCGGGTCTGAATGCCAGGATAGAGTCGTTCCGCTTCGGTGAATATTCCATCACTAACTACGAAATGGAGAGTTCGGCCATTGCGGGGCTGGGAAAACTGATGGGACACAAGGCGATGACGGTCTGTGCCATAATTGCTAACCGGGTGGCGCTGAAGTCGAATGCCGATTACAAAGGTTCGACGGAGGAGCTGATCAGGATAGTACTGGACAGGATCTGACGTTATTCTTCCCCCTTCGGCCGGTTCTTTGTTCCGGTCATCAAATGATGTTTTACAACAGAGACGGGACGGGTATCTCCGTCCCGTCGATATTCTATCCATACAAAATAATTATTATCAAATCATCCGTAAAAAAATTAAAACAACCGTATGAAAAAATTTATTACTCTTCTGCTTCTTGTTACCGCTATGGTTGCATACGCACAGCAAAATCCTCCTCTCCCTGTGGATCCGAAGGTGAGGACGGGGAAACTTGATAACGGACTCACTTATTATATCCGGAAAAACAGCCTTCCCGAAAATCGGGCTGATTTCTATATCGCTCAGAAAGTCGGCTCCATGCAGGAGGAGGATAATCAGGCGGGACTGGCGCACTTCCTGGAACATATGGCCTTCAACGGGACGACTAATTTCCCGGGGAAGGCGATGCTGAATTATCTGCAGGATAATGGTATCAAGTTTGGCGAGAACATCAACGCTTACACTTCTTTTGACGAGACGGTATATTACATTTCAAACATACCGACGACGAACAAAAATCTGGTGGATTCGGCGCTTCTCGTGCTTCACGACTGGTCTAACGGTATCGCCCTCGAAGAGAAGGAACTGGAGAGCGAACGGGGCGTTATCCGCGAAGAATGGCGCACGCGAGGCGGAGCGCAGCAAAGGCTTTGGGATCAGCTGCTCCCGAAGATGTATCCCGGCAGCAAGTACGCAAAGCGTATGCCTATCGGAAGCATCGACGTGATCAACAACTTCAAGCCGGAAGAAATCAGGGCGTATTATCACAAATGGTATCGCCCCGATTTGCAGGGTATTATCATCGTGGGCGATTTGGACGTGGATGAGATGGAACAAAAGGTGAAGGATTTGTTCTCTCCTGTCCAACTCGACGCGGAAAGAGCGAAACGGGAATACTACCCCGTTCCCGACAACAAAGAGCCTATCGTGGCCATCGCCACCGACAGGGAAGCCCGCAACACGCAGATACTGCTGTTCTATAAACACGATGCGATTCCTGACGAGTTGAAGAGCACGCAGGGGGGCTATATCACGCAATATCTTCTGAATGCTGCTTCGGCGATGATAAACCAGCGTTTTTCGGAAATGATACAGAAACCTGATGCTCCCTTCACTTCGGCCTATGCGTATGACGACGATTATTTCGTGGCCAGGACTAAAGGGGCGTGGAGCGTGGTGGCCGGCTGCGCGGAAGACAAAATAGAGCTTGCGCTGGCTGCGATGGTACGCGAGACGGAAAGGGTGAAACGGCATGGCTTCACGGCTTCGGAATACGAAGTTGCCCGTACCAATATCCTGAAGGGGTATGAGGACTCTTTTAACAATCGCGACAAACAGCGGAATTCTTCCTATTCGGAGGAGTACGTTCGCGCCTTTACCGAGGGGGAACCGATCCCCGGTATCGAATATGAGTATCAGTTTATGCAGGCGATGGCGCCGAATATTCCGGTGGAAGCTGTCAACCAGACCGTCCGGCTGCTGATCGGCAGCGAAAATATAGTGATTGCCATCACCGGCCCCGAAAAGGAGGGGTTGACTTATCCTGCCGACGGTGTGCTCCTCGGCGTGCTGGCTTCCGTGCAGGCGGAGACGATTGAGCCTTATGCGGAAGTGGTGATTGACGAACCGCTGGTGGCTGCGCCTCCTGCTCCGGGAAAAATCGTTAAGACGGAGAGGGACGAGGCGATGGATGCTTCGGTATGGACGCTGGAAAACGGAATGAGGGTGATCCTGAAAAATACCGATTTCAAGGACGATCAGATCATGATGACCGGAACGAGTGCCGGCGGATATTCTCACTACGGTGCGAAGGATCCCGTCAACAGCCGGTTGATGAGCAATGTCGCCACACTGGGCGGCGCGGGGAACTTCAGCGCGACGGATCTTCCCAAGGTGCTGGCGGGCAAGACGGCTTCCGCCCGTCCGGGCATCAGCCTTACGACGCAGGGTTTCAACGGTTCCTCTTCCATCAAGGACTTCGAAACCATGCTGCAACTGATTTACCTCTATTTCACCGCTCCACGGAGGGACGACGATGCTTTCCGGTCATTCATCCAGCGCATGGAGACTCAGCTGAGGAACCAGGAGGCCGAACCGGAAGTGGCTTTCAGCGATTCCGTGATGATGGCGCTCTATGGCGACAACCCGTTGACGAAGAGAATACGGCTGGACGACTTGAAATTGCTTGATTACGGCCGCATCATGGAGATGTATGCCGAACGGTTTGCCAATCCCGGCAGTTTCGTATTCACGTTCGTGGGCAATATCGACGAAGAAAGGGTACGTCCCGTGGTGGAACAGTATCTGGCGTCACTGCCCGGCAGCGCGGAGAGGGGCGATTTCGTGAAAGTACCGGTGGACACCCGTACGGGAAGTTGCTCGAACATCTTCCGGCGCGAGATGCAAAATCCCAAAGCGTCGGTATTCAACGTGCTGACCGGTAATACGGAGCGCAGCATGAAGAATCAGATCCTGATGAGCATGTTCGACCAGATTCTCGACATCATTTATACCGAGACGGTGCGTGAGGAAGAGGGTGGTACTTATGGTGTGTATACGGGAGGCGGTATTTCCCGCTATCCGAAGGGTCAGACCATTTTGCAGATTGTCTTCGATACCGACCCGGAGAGAATGGAACATCTCAACGGGATTGTTTTAGGCGTATTGGAGGGTTTTGCTTCGGACGGCCCGCGCGAGGCTGATTTCACGAAGGTGAAGGAGTACATGAACAAGAGTTACGGCGAAAACCTGAAAGAGAATGGTTATTGGCTGAATATCCTCGACAACAAGTATTTTTATGGTGAAGACGGTCACACGGACTATATCGAAACCGTGAATGCTGTTACTCCCGACGACATCCGGGATTTTGCCAAAGCGCTGCTCGACCAGGGTAACCGGAAAACGGTGGTGATGATGCCGGAACTGATAACGGAATAGAGACCGGAATTTCTATCCGGGAGGTATCATGTAGAAAAACAGGGGGAAGTCCGGAGGGACTTCTTCCTGTTTTTTCTGTTCAGCTTCCGGTGTCGCGAGCGAACGGTCATTGTGAGCCGTCAGAAATCATTGTGAATCGTCAGAAATCATTGTGAATCGTCAGAAATCATTGTGAATGGCCAGAAATCATTGTGAATCGTCAGAAATCATTGTGAATCGTCAGAAATCATTGTGAATGGCCGGAAATCATTGTGAATCGTCAGAAATCATTGTGAATCGTCAGAAATCATTGTGAATCGTCAGAAATCATTGTGAATCGTCAGAAATCATTGTGAATCGCCGGAAATCATTGTGAATCGTC
>JAIRSV010000081.1 GCA_031255275.1 Proteiniphilum sp. | reverse complement strand
AAACGGTCGTCGACAGGAGAATTGTTTTCGAACCATTGCGCGTTTTCGCTGATGATGCGGGTGCGTTCGGATGCCTCCACGCTCTTGAAATTCACTAACGATTCCCAAGACGCTTTCATACCGAGCGGATCGGTATAGTTTTCGATAAAACCGTTGATAAAATCTACGCGGGAAGCGGTGTCGGCCACCCACAGCACGGAATAGTCGTCGAATGTTTTCAGGTCGCCAGTCCGGTAATAGGAAACCAGCGCGTTAATCACCTTTTTCTGTTGGTCGTTTTCGGCGACGGCAGCCGCTTTTTCCAACCACCCGACAATACGCTCAATCGCTTTGCCGTACATGCCACCCACTTTCCAAACCTGTTCGGTAACAACGCCGTTTTCTTTTACTATCTTGCTGTTCAGACCGTAAGATACAGGTGTATTGTCGTCGGGATTTTTCATTGCGTTGTAGAAATCCTCTACTTCTTTCTGTGTCACCCCTTCGTAGAAGTTTACGGCGGAGGTTGCTACCATATCGGCGTCTGAGGCCTGGTTCATCCGTTTGGGCATGACGTGGGGGTCGAACATGACGGGGAGTATTTCGTTGAGCGTTTCGTCGGCGGCCATCCCGTCGCGGAAGGGCATGCGGCCGGGATCTACTGCTTTTACGATGGTGACGAAGTATTCCTGCGGAAATTCGGGCATGATTTTGTCTTCGGAGTAGTGGTGGTGGATGCCGTTGGCCATCCATATCCGTTTGAGGTAGGTTTCGAAGTGTGTCCAGTTTTCAGCTGATTTGTCGCCCATGTAGTTTTCGTAAACGCTTTCGCATACTCGCCGGATGGTCAGGTTGTGGCGGTTGTGCTGATCCCAGAGGATGTCGCGTCCTTCGAGGGCGGCTTGCGAGAGATAGTAGATCAGTTCTTTCTGCTGCAGCGTGAGGCTGTTGAAGCCGGGGACGGGATACCGGAGTATTTCGACGTCGGCAAAGCGGTCTGCTTTGTAGGTGAAGGTGGAGAGGTCGACATCGTCGGGTGACGGTGTTTGCCTGTCTGCTTTGTGGCCGCTGTTGCAGGCGGCGAGCAGGAGGAGGAGGGTTGACATGAGAATAGCTTTTTTCATTTTGATTATTTTCGATTGTTTTTGACTGTTTTTGACTGTGTATGTGTGTGACGGATGGCGTCAGTTGGTTTTGAAGCGGTAGGTGAGGGTGGCGAGATCGCGGTTCGCTTTCGTGATTTTATCTTTCAGGCGTTCTTTGCTGTCTGCCAGTTTCTTTTGGAGTGACGCGTCGCCTGTGGCGATTATCTGCAGGGCGAGGATGGCGGCATTCTCGGCGCTGTTGATTCCTACGGTGGCTACGGGGATGCCGGGGGGCATCTGTACGATGGAGAGCAGGGCGTCCATGCCGCCGAGTGTTGAGCTGACGGGGACGCCGATGACGGGGAGGGTGGTCATCGAGGCGATTACTCCCGGGAGGTGTGCGGCCATGCCGGCGGCGGCGATGATTACTTTGATGCCGTTGTCTTTGGCTCCCTTTGCGAACATTTCTACTTCCCGGGGGGTGCGGTGTGCGGACAGGGCGTTGATTTCGAACGGAATTTCCATTTCGTCGAGATATTGCGCTGCCTTTTCCATGATGGGCAGGTCTGAGGCGCTGCCCATGATTATGCTGACTGTCGGTTTCATATCCGGTGTGTGCTGATTGGCCGGTTCGGCGCCGTGCCGCGGGTGATTTTCCGTGTCGGCGCGTTGCCGTACCGGCCTGTTTTCAGGTTACTTTCCGATGAATTGCCGGTATTGGTCGGCGGTCATCAGTGCTGAGAGTTCGTCTGCGTCGCTGACGGTGATCCGGATGATCCAGCCTTTGCCGAAGGGGTCTTTGTTTACCAGATCGGGGGCGTCGGTCAGTTCGGCGTTTACTTCCAATACTTCACCTCCGACAGGCATCATCAGGTCGGATACGGTTTTTACGGCTTCGATGCTGCCGAAGACTTCGTCGCGACCGAGGGTTTCTCCTTCGGAGGTGACGTCGACGTAGACGATGTCTCCCAGTTCTCCCTGCGCGAAGCAGGTGATTCCGATGAAGGCTTCGTTGCCTTCTACTTTTACCCATTCGTGGTCGGATGAGTATCTTACATTTTCAGGAAATTTCATATTTAATACTGTTTTAAAATTATTTTATGTGGTTTGCTTGTGCTGTTATATATTTCTGTGGAGGTGTGTGTGCCGGTCAGCTTCAGGGGTGTGCTCCGATCCATACGAACAGGAAGGAGAGGAGGTGTCCCAGCAGGAAGCCGGCGATGACCTGGGCGAGGGTGTGTCGCCTGAGTATGAGTCGTGATGTTCCGATGAGGCCGGCGATGATGAAGAGGCCCATGAACATGTAGGCGGGATTGGAGCGTTCCACGAAGTAGCTTACGGACATGGCTCCGCCGATGAGTCCGCCGATGCCGAACATGTGTGCGCTGATTTTCCATTTGAGTGTGATGAGGATGGCGACGGCCATGATGACGACTGACGAGAGCATGATCATGAGGAACCATGCGGGGATGTGCATGCGGGTGCAGCGCCAGATCATTGCGGTGTATGAGAGGAGTGTGACCATATAGGGGTATATTCGTTCGCGGCGTACTTTGAGCGAGAGGTCTGATATGATCTTCATCCGGCGGAGGATGAGGATGAGGATGACGGGGATGGCGAATGAATAGAAGATGACGGGGGTAATTATTCCCCAGAACCGGTGCGGATAGATCACTCCGAAGCAGGTGTATACGAAGAGGAGCATCACCCCGTAAGTGGGCATGAGCAGTGGCTGGAAGAGGGTGGAAATGAGGTGTGCGACGGATTTCATTCTTGTTATAACCGTTTTTTATGCCGGCAAAGTTATAGTTTTTTTCTTAACCGTGCTACGGGTATGTTTAATTGTTCGCGATATTTGGCTACGGTGCGGCGGGCGATTACGTATCCCCTGGCGTTGAGTATACCGGTGAGCTGGTCGTCGGTAAGGGGTTTCAGGGGGTTTTCGTTTTCGATGCTTTCGCGGAGGATCAGCTTCACTTCGCGTGATGAGATGTCTTCACCGCTGCTGGTCTGCATGGCTTCGGAGAAGAAGTATTTGAGGGGGTATACGCCGCTGTTTGTCTGTACGTACTTGCTGTTGCTGACGCGGGAGACGGTGGAGATGTCGAATCCTGTTTTTTCGGCCACATCTTTCAGGATCATCGGTTTGAGGGCTGTTTCGTCTTCCGTGAGGAAGAAGTCGTACTGGATGCCGGCGATGGCCTCCATCGTGCGACGGAGGGTATTCTGTCGCTGCTTCACGGCGTCGATGAACCATTTGGCTGCGTCGACCTTCTGTTTCATGAAGAGGATAGCCTGTTTGTCTTCGTTTGACATGCTTTCTCTGTTTTCGCTGTATCCTTTGAGCATTTCGGAGAAGGTTCGGTTCACCTGCAGGGAGGGGACGTTGCTGCTGTTGAGCTGGATGGTGACTTCTCCGTTGGCGGATTCTGCGATGAAGTCCGGTGTGATGCTGTTCATGGCTGTCAGCAGGGAGTCTCCGAGGGCGTTCCCGGGTTTGGGGTTGAGGGAGGTTATTTCGCGGACGGCTTCTCGCAGTTCGTCCTGCGAGATGTTCATCTGTCGGATGATTTTGTCGTAATGTTTCCGGGTGAATTCGTCGAAGCAGACGGTGAGGATTTCCTGTGCAAGGGTTGCTGCGGGCGAGGGTTCGCCACGTTCCAGTTGCAGCAGGAGGCACTCCTTCAGGCTGCGAGCTCCCACGCCGGCGGGTTCCAGGTCCTGGATTTCATAGAGGACGTCTTCCATTTGCAGGGGCAGGACTTCGATCTGCTGTTGGAGGAGCAGGTCGTCGGAGATGGAATGAAGGTCTCGCAGCAGGTATCCGTTTTCGTCGAGGTTTCCGATGATGTATTCGGCGATCTGTTGCCTTCGGGCGTCCAGATTCAGGAGGCCGATCTGTTCGAGGAGGGAGTCGCTGAGCGACCTGTCGTCAAAAGAGCTTATTTCGGCGAAGTCCGCCTCCGTTTTTCTGTCGCACCCGTTGAGGCGATAGTCCGGCACATCCTCCTCCGAGGCATAGTCTCCGAGGATGATCTCCTCCTGCGAGAGTATATCTTCGGCCGTCTCCCTCTCGTCCGCCTCGCCGTCTGCGGCAGCGTCGTCCGAAGCTTCCAGCGCCGGATTATCTTCCAGTTCGCGTTTGACGCGATCTTCCACCTCCACCGAATTGAGTTCAATCAGCTTAATCACCTGCATTTGCAGGGGAGACAGACGCTGTGTCTGTTTCAGTTCCTGTTGTTGTTTCAGAGCCATAAGCACAGTTACATGTAATCGGAAGCAAAGATAATGATTTCTGTTTATATGGAACCGCCCCCCGCGACACCGCCTCCACACACAATCCACACCTCGCCGTGGAAGAAGTAATGTGATGATGTGGCAATGTGATAATGGAAAAACAACCAGCTCGGGGAGCGCTCTTTCTCAATGAAGAATTAAAAATGAAGAAAGAGATAACCAGCTCGGGGAGCGCCCGAGCGGCAAGGGGCGGGAGCACCCGCCCCGACGAGCGAAAAAGAAAACAGGGCAAGGCATAGCCTTGCCCTGTACATTATATATATGGCCGTCGCGTAGCGACGGTATATTGTTGGTAGAGCAATCACATAAATCAAATAATAAAGAAAACGTTCGTCGGGGCGGTTGCTCCCGCCCCTTGCCACTCGGGCGCTCCCCGAGCTGGTTTTAATTCTCGATTTCTAAACATCATCATATTGACACATTAATTTTTTTCGTTCGTCGGGGCGGGTGCTCCCGCCCCTTGCCACTCGGGCGCTCCCCGAGCTGGTTAATGTGGCTATGTGATGATAGGGTGCCGTCATTTCGACCGCAGCGTCAGCAGAGT
>JAIRSV010000126.1 GCA_031255275.1 Proteiniphilum sp. | reverse complement strand
GGCGCTCAGACAGCGAGGATTTTTATACGCCGGCTGCTCTGATTTTTTGGCGCTCCGCCCGACGTCGGAGAGGCGCCGTGCCGGCGCATTGGTGAGGCAATGTGGCAATGTGATGATGTGACCCACAAAAATAACCAGCTCGGGGAGCGCCGGAGCGGCAAGGGGCGGGAGCACCCGCCCCGACGAGCGAAAAAGTTTTTCTTACAAGAAATGATTTATTTCCTGTTAGAAATGATTTGTTTCTTATAAGAAATGGTTTATTTCCTGTTAGAAATGACTTGTTTCTTATAAGAAATGGTTTATTTCTTATAAGAAATGGTTTATTTCTTGTTAGAAATAGTTTGTTTCTTATAAGAAATGGTTTATTTCCTGTTAGAAATAGTTTGTTTCTTATAAGAAATGATTTATTTCCTGTTAGAAATGATTTGTTTCTTATAAGAAATGGTTTATTTCCTGTTAGAAATAACTCTTTTCTTGCAGGAAATAACGGAGCGATATTCGTAGCAACGGAATTAATGTACGGGCAAGGCCATGCCTTGCCCTGTTTTCTTTTTCGCTCGTCGGGGCGGGTGCTCCCGCCCCTTGCCGCTCCGGCGCTCCCCGAGCTAGTTGTCTCTTTCTTCATTCTTCATTCTTCATTTTTCATTTAATGAAGCTCCCCGAGCTGGTTCTGAAAAAACCTCTCGACATGCGCGGAAATTCAGCATGTTTTTAATACATTTGCCGCAAATAACGAAATTCTACTGCACACACTATGCTGGAAAAAATATTCAAACTGAAGCAACATAAGACTACCGTCCGCACGGAACTTACGGCTGGCATCATCACCTTCCTCACCATGTCCTACATCCTGGTGGTAAATCCCAACATCTTGGAGGCGACCGGAATGGACCGAGGAGCTCTCTTCACGGCAACAGCCCTGGCCACCATGATCGGTACCCTCTTCATGGCGCTGATCCCCAACCTGCCGGTAGCACAGGCACCGGGCATGGGTCTCAACTCCTTCTTCGCCTTCTCGGTAGTAATCGGACTGGGCTATTCCTGGCAAATGGCGCTCACGGCAGTATTCATTCAAGGCCTTATCTTTCTGCTGCTCACGCTGTGCAACATCCGCGAACTGATCGTGAAAAGCATCCCGAATACCATCAAAAACGCCATACCCGTAGGGATCGGACTCTTCATCACACTGCTCGGCCTGCAGAACGCAGGGCTGATCGTGAGGGACGAAAATACGATGATCACCCTGGGCGCCCTGTCAAATCCGCACGTGTGGGTAGCCCTGTCCGGACTCATCCTCACGGCAGCGCTCCATTACAGAAAAGTGCACGGAGCATTCCTGATCGGGATTGCGACAGCCACCACTCTGGCCGTCATCCTGGGACTGGTACACCTTCCGCAGGGAGGTCCGGTAGCCCTGCCTCCCGACATAACACCCGTCTTCGCACAGTTCGAATGGAATCACATCTTCACGCCCGACATGCCGGTCGTCGTATTCACATTCCTGTTCGTAAACCTGTTCGACACCATCGGCACCCTGCTGGGAGTCGCCGCCAGGACAGGGATCGCGGATGAAAACGGCAACTTCCCGCAACTCAGACGCGCCCTCTTTGCCGACGCGCTCGGCACCACCATCGGCGCCCTGCTGGGCACCAGCACGGTGACCGCTTATGTGGAAAGCGCATCAGGCGTGGCCGTGGGCGGCCGCACGGGACTGACGGCCCTCTCCACGGCCACCATGTTTGGCCTGTCACTGTTCCTCGCCCCGCTCTTCCTGACGGTACCCGCCTCAGCCACAGCCCCCGCCCTGATCCTGGTGGGACTGTTCATGATCACCACCGTGGTGAAGATCCACTTCGACGATATGACCGAAGCACTGCCCGCCTTCCTCACCATCGTGATGATGCCATTTGCCTTCAGCATCGCCCAGGGAATCGTATTCGGGATGCTCTCCTTCGTCCTCCTGAAAACACTGAGCGGAAAGTTCAGACACATCTCCGTCACCATGTGGATAATCTTCGCGCTGTTTATCATAAAAATCCTGCTGGACGCCGCGAATATCGTCTGACTGAGAGTGTGAGCCACAGGGCCTGAAGCCGGAAAAAAGGCAAACGGGCTGTCCTTTCATTTCCAGGACAGCCCGTTTTTCGCGGACACACCACACCGCCACGATCAGCGGAACACAATATCCCGCACAACGGGCGACTCCGCATGATCGTTCAGCTTCCTGATCAGCTCCCTCCTGATCATTATCAGCTCCGCGCGAAGCACGGCAGAAGTAAGGTGCACATGCAGGACATCGCGGTTGAAATAGAGACTGCCGGTATACCTGGACACTCCCTCGCCAAGCAGCACATTCCAGCCGCTGAGCACACGCTGCTGCGCCAGTTTCACCTTCAGAACACTGTTCTCGTTGAAAAAGTCGGAAAGCGCCTCCGACAGCGGCTGAGCATTTTTCTTCTTCATACAGACTACACCTTCACCGGGTTAATCACACCGTTCGCCACTGAAAAGATCTGCGCACGGCTGTCAATCCGCGCAAGTATCCCGTCGAGCGACCCCCTGTTGGTATCCGAGATGAAAATCTGTCCGAATTCCGGACCGGACACCAGTTTCACAATCTCCCCCACCCTTCCGGCATCAAGCCGGTCAAAAATATCATCCAGCAACAGGAGAGGCTTCACCCCCCCCGTTTTCAGCAGGAAACGGAACTGCGCCAGCTTCAGCGAAACAAAAAAAGTCTTATTCTGTCCCTGCGACCCTACCCTCTTGACGGGATAATCATCAAGCAGCATCTCCAGCTCGTCGCGGTGAATACCCGCCGAGGTGTGACCGAGCAGGAAGTCACGCTGCCTGTCATTCCTCAGCCTCTCCCTGAAGTCCGCCTCGCTCAGCTGAGAGACGTAGCCGAACGAAACCCTTTCGCCCGACCGGCTGATGCCGGCATAAAACTGATTGAATATGGGAGTAAGTTCCTCAACAAACTCCCTCCTTTTCCGGTGGATGAAAGTCCCCGCCGCAGCCATCTGCTCCTCCCAGAGATCCATCAAGGTAGCGTCCGAGAGCGCCTCCCCACCCTTCAGCAGCACATTCCGCTGCAGCAGCGCCTTGTTATAGCCGAGCAGCGCGCGAAGATACTCCCTGTCAAACTGAGAGACAGCCATATCCATAAACCTGCGCCGCACCTCGCTTCCGCCCGTAATCAGCTCGTTATCGGCCGGAGAAATCATCACCAGCGGAATCAGCCCGATATGATCCGAAAGCCGCTCATACTCCTTTCTGTTCCGTTTGAACCGCTTCTTCTGCCGCCGGCGCATGGCACAGTAAATCTCCTCCCTCGAAGCATCCTCAAACACATACCTCCCCTGCAACATGCACACCTCCTCGCCATGCCGTATGATCTGCGAATCGACAGGATTCGTGTAACTCCGGCAAAAGGAAAGGTAATAGACCGCATCCAGCAGATTCGTCTTACCCATCCCGTTGTCGCCGACGAAACAGTTCATCTTCGGAGACAGCACAAGATCGGCCTGAATCAGGTTTTTATAATTAATAATGGAAAGTTCACTCAAGACCATACACAAACACAAAGCTAAAGCAAAAAGAGGCGCACTATTCCTCCTCCATCAACAGGCGCTGCAAATCTTCAGGGGAAATATTCATTTTGAGCCGCCCCTGCGAGGCAAACGAAATCTTGCCCCTCTCTTCGGAAACGATAACCACCCTGGCATCAGTCTCCTGCGATATACCCAGCCCCGCTCTGTGACGCAGCCCCAGGTGAGCGGGAATATTCGGATTCTGAGAGATCGGCAAAATACAACCCGCCGCCTTAATCTTCTTTCCGACAACGATCATGGCGCCGTCATGCAGCGGACTGTTCTTGAAAAAAACATTCTCGATAAGGCGCGACGATATATCGGCATTGACAATCTCACCGGTCTGTTCATAAAGCCCCAGGTGGAGATCGCGCTGAATGGCAATAAGCGCACCCGTACTCGTCTTCGACATGTTCATGCACGCAAGCACAATCGCCGTCAGGTACGAATTATCCTTCTTCTGCCTCTCCCCCGGGAAAAAGAGTTTCGTAACAAAGTTCCAGCCCTTTCTGGAGCCGAGCGACATCAGGAAGCGGCGAATTTCGTCCTGAAAGAGGATTATCAGCAGAAAAAGCCCCACATTCACAAACTGGTCGAGAATGGAACCGAGCAGCACCATGTTGAATACCCTCGACACCAGAATCCAGATCACCATAAAGACCAGTATCCCGATAAAGAGCGGACGCATCCCCGAAATCTTCACCAGCCTGAAAAGGTAGTAAAGAAGCAGTGCCACCAGCACCACATCAATGAAGTCTTTTATCCCAAAATGTTCGAACATACTTTCTGCGCGTCAAATTCTTCTATTTTTCCAATGATCTTCACGCACTCCACGGCCTCCCTCACATCATGCACCCTCAGGATGTCGGCGCCCGAAAGCAACGCCGCCGCATTGAGCACGGAGGTACCGTTAAGACCCTCCTCCGGTGCGACTCCAAGCAATCTGCAGATCATCGACTTTCTGGATATTCCCACCAGCACAGGCTCTTCAAAGATATGAAAATATTTCAGATAAGCCATCAGCTCATAATTTTGAGACATCGTCTTGCTGAACCCGAAGCCGGGATCTATAATCACATCACTCACGCCGAGCTGATTCAGCCTCGCCTTGCGCTCGGAGAAATAATACAGGACATCCTGGATGAAACTGTCATACCGTGTGAACCGCTGCATTGTCTGCGGCGTACCCCTCATGTGCATGAGGACATAAGGCACGTTAAGCCGCGCCACAACGGAAAACATCCGTTCATCCATCAGTCCCCCCGAAATATCGTTAATGATATTCACGCCAAATTCCTCCACCGACTCCCGGGCTACATCAGCATGGAAGGTATCCACGGAGAGTATTGCGTCGGGAAATTCCCTGCGAATCAACCTCAGAACAGGCATCAGGCGTTCAGCCTCCTCCTCCGCATCGAGGAACCGGGAGACAGGCGAAGTGGACTGCGCACCCACATCAATCACAGTCCCCCCCTCATCGAGTATCCGCCTGCATCTCTCCACGATCTCGCCGGCGACCTGCTTCCTGCTTCCCGGGAAAAAAGAGTCGGGAGTAACATTCACAATACCCATCACCCGGGGCGTGGAAAAATCAAACAGCCTTCCGTTTATATTAATGGTTTTCATTTTTATATTAACAGGATGAGTTTTAAAGTACCGAACCGGGATCCTGTCCCGGATAATCGACAGTATAATGCAGACCCCGACTCTCTCTTCGCGCCACAGCCTGCCTGATCACCATATAGCTCACCTTGATGATATTCCTCAGTTCGCAAATATCGCGCGACACCACCGAGCGCTGAAAGAGATCCTCCGTTTCCCGGAAGAGGATATTCAAGCGATCAAGTGCCCTTTGCAGGCGCAGATCCGAACGGACAATCCCCACGTAGGACGACATGATCTGTCCCACTTCCCGGTAACTCTGCGTAATCAGCACCATCTCCTCGGGAGAAGTAGTACCCTCGGCATTCCACGAAGGAATATCCTCCCTGAACGCATACTGCCCGAAGAGGGGTATAGAGTGTTTCGCCGCCGCATCGGCAAAAACCACCGCTTCAATCAGCGAATTCGACGCCAGCCGGTTAGCCCCGTGAAGTCCGGTACAGGCACACTCCCCGTTGGCATAGAGGCGGCTGATACTTGTTTCGCCATCCATATTCACCCTGATCCCCCCGCACAGGTAGTGTGCCGCGGGCGCTACCGGAATCATATCCCGGGTAATATCGATTCCGAAGGAAAGACACTTCTCATAAATGGCAGGAAAATGCCTTCGGGTCTCTCCGGGATCCTTATGCGTCACGTCCAGAAAGAGATGTTCAAATCCCTTCTCTTTCATCTCGGTATCGATCGCGCGGGCAACAATGTCGCGGGGAGCAAGCGACCCCCGCGCATCATATCTGTACATGAACTCATCACCGTCAAGTGTCTTCAGCACACCTCCGTAACCCCTCATCGCCTCCGTAATGAGAAACGAAGGGCGTACTCCGGGATGATACAGCGCCGTGGGGTGAAACTGCACAAACTCCATTCCTCTGATCTCGCCCTTTGCACGCGCCACCATAGCGATACCGTCGCCCGTGGCGACCAGCGGGTTGGTGGTCGTCTGATAAATACAGCCAATCCCGCCCGTAGCCATCATCGTGACGCGCGCAAGAAAAGTATCTATCCCATTGGTATCCTGATTGAGGATATATGCCCCATAACATTCGATACCCGGCGTATGCCGCGTGACCACCTTCCCCAGATGGTGCTGCGTAAGCACTTCTACCGCAAAATGGTTATCAAACACATCAATATTGGGATGACTGCGGATCGCCTCGATCAGGCTGACCTGGATTTCAGCACCGGTACTGTCCTTATGATGCAGAATGCGAAATTCCGAATGGCCACCTTCCCGGTGAAGGTCAAAGTTCCCCATGTCATCCTTGTCAAAGTCCACCCCCCAGTCTATCAGTTCCCTTATCTGGGCAGGCGCCTCACGCACAACCTTCTCCACAACCGCCGCGTCGCAGAGACCTCCGCCGGCGTCCAGCGTATCGGCAATGTGTTTTTCGAAATTATCCCACGGATTGGTCACAGAGGCAATCCCCCCCTGTGCATAATATGTATTGGCATCTTCGAGAGAATTTTTTGCCGCAATGGCCACCCTCCCATGCTTTGCCACCTTCAGAGCATAGCTCATTCCCGCAATACCCGAACCAATCACCAGAAAATCGTATCGATAGACCATTTCCCTCTTTTTTAGGATTATTCCGATGCAAATTTACATGATTTTCGCGTTGAATATGAAAAATCTGTCGGGTTTTCACCGAATCATCAACCCTGTTCGCACTGTCAGCACCTTTCCGGCAGGTTAAAAAACGTTATACTTCCCGGAAATCACTCCTAAATTGCTTTCTTTGCACGTCAAACAAATCGACAGCTAAACATCACGTTATTACCTGTTTTACACTTTATAATTATTTTCTGATATGAACAATCTATCGCGTCTGTTTCTGTTTCTCTCCCTCTTCCTTCTGCCCGCCTCAAGCCTGTTTTCCGGAAATACGGTACAGCCGGATTCCATCTACCTGCTCAGAGGCAGAGTACTTGGCGCCGACAGCAATAAGCCGCTGCCCAATGCAAGCATTTCGGTACAACAGATAAATGTATCAAGCGTTACCAATCAGGACGGATATTTTTCCATCCGGGTTCCGGCCTCCACAAGACAATCTCAGTTACACATCCGTTACCTGGGATATGAAAACCGGCTGATCCCGATAGCCTCGCTGATAAATAATCCGAACAATCATATCACCCTGAAACCCTCTCACTTTGAATTAAAGGAGATTGTCGTAGTTTCGGGCGACGGAGCGGAATTGATACGCCAGGCGCTGCAGCGTATTCCGCAGAACTATCCCGACGACCCGCACATGATGGTAGCCTTCTATCGCGAGTCGGTAAAAAAGGGATCGAACCACATTTCGCTGGTAGAAGCCGTACTGGACATATATAAAGCCGCCTACGATTCCTACGGTAACGACCAGTCCAGAATCTATATCGGGCGCAAAGCCACCGACATCTCTCCCCGCGACACCATCCTGCTGAAGTTTCAGGGAGGTATCAGCGATGCGTTGATGCTTGATATAGCCAAGAACCCTGAAATTGTTTTCGGAACGGATGCATCGGAATACCAATTCCACATCGAAGGACTGATCAATATCAACAACAAACCGCACTATGTCATTTCATTCTTCCCCCAACCGGGAATCAGTGATATTCTGTTCAGGGGAAATATTTACCTGGATGCGGCATCTCTTGCATTTGCCCGTATGGAGTTCAACATGAATGTGGAAGACCGGAAGGATGCAGCCGACATCTTCATCAGGCGAAAACCGCCGAGGATGCGGGTGGAACTAAACGAAGCGAAGTATGCGGTGAATTTTACCGAAAGCGACGGGAAGTGGTTCTTCAATTACAGCAGTACCGGAGTTTCGTTTCGCGTACGGTGGGCAAACCGGTTTTTCGGCCTGTTTGCCACCACCTATACCGTCAATTCGGAGATCGCCATTACCGACAGATACGACAACAATGTGACGAAATTTCCACGTAACGAGCGGATCCGCTCTACCGACGTGATCGCCGAAAAGATAGAACATTTTCTTGATCCCGGCTTTTGGGGCGAATACAACGTAATTGAACCCGATCAGGAAATAATGGATGCCGTGAAACGGCTAAGCGGAAAACTGCGGCGACGGAGCGAATAACGGAGAAAACAATGCTGAGCGGAAGTAGTAAACTGAAAAAACGGAAGGGGAATAACCGGGAGTGAAGAAAAACTCAAAACTGTTTGGAGTTAGCAAATTTAGATGTACCTTTGCAGCTTAAATATTTTATAGACTATACATTATTCACAAATCGCATGTATTTAGATTCTGCTAAAAAGAAGGAAATCTTTGCCAAATACGGGAAGTCCAACACTGATACCGGCTCACCTGAAGCGCAGATAGCATTGTTCTCCTACCGTATTTCGCATTTGACCGAGCATCTCAAGTCAAACAAAAAAGATTATAACACGGAAAGAGCATTGAGAATTTTAGTGGGTAAGCGTCGCCGTTTGCTCGATTATCTGATTGATACGGATATTGCAAGATACCGTTCCATTATCAAAAAAGTGGGCATCAGAAAATAGATTTCTCAAGAAAGAGATGAAAAGAGGGTGAAACAACTGTTTTATCCTCTTTTTTTTGCAATTCCCACCCGTCTCCGTAAAGGAAATTAAACACTTTTCCGACGGCGCAGGCGGATAAAAACACACATACAACAACCGGAACAGTAATGATTTACATATACATATTTTATCGGACACTGCGGCTATCATTTAAAAATATGTTACAAAGATATGTCATATAACATATTTTTTTATTTTGCAGATTCGGAATAGCACTCTATCTTTGCAACGATAACCTAAAACAATCTTTTTTACTTTACTAATATCACGTTAACCGATACGGAAGAGGCCTTTTCGATCGAAGGGGCCTCTTTTTTTGGTGGTGATTCTAAGTACATGACAAAAATTAGGGATCAAGACAGAACAAGATAATCATTTTACATTCGGGACCTTTTGACACGCCTCCTCCCTCATTTTGTTAAATCTCCGTTTCCCGCCCATACTTTTTTCTTTGCCCCGTGTCTAATATTAGAGGTTGAAATTATACCTTCGGCTGAGCCGGAGATGAAAATTGAAACGGTCTTATTTGAGTGAACTAATTTTTTTGTATGTCTAATTTTTTTAATACACAAAACAAACCATGGGAATAAATCCATTGAAAAGGCGACGGATAATTCTGATGATGCTCTTTGCGCTGGGAACTGCAGTCAGTCCCGCGCAGAAAGTGAATCTGAATTTCAGTCAAACGAATCTGAGAACTGTACTGGAAAGCATCACCCGACAGACGGACTATAGCCTTGCATTCAGCAAGGAGGCGGTCGATCTGAGTGATGCGGTAACTGTCAACGTGGTCGATGCCGACCTTACGCAGGTGTTAGACCAACTGTTTACGCCCCACGGCATCGGTTACGAACTGAGGGACAGTAAAATTTACATTTTTAACGCTGCTGCGGTCGCGACAACTGAAACGGGACAGGCTCCGCAGCAGGAGGAGGTGCGCTTGAGCGGACAGGTAATTGACGAGAACGGTGATCCGGTCATCGGCGCTAACGTTTCCGTTCCGGGGAGTTCCATCGGCACGGTCACCGACGTGGACGGAAATTTCTCTCTGTCAGTGCCCAAAGGCGCTACGCTGCGCGTCTCCTACATCGGTTATCTGGAACAGCAGTTCACGATTACCGACGCAATGGCGCTTAACGTGCAGCTGCGGGAGGATACCGGACTGCTTGACGAGCTGGTCGTTGTGGGATACGGCGTGCAGCGAAAAAGCGTGGTAACGGCGGCCATCAGCCGCGTGACGAGTGACGAATTGAATGTGACTCGCCCGTCGCGCGTGGAAGATGCACTGAAAGGGAAAGTATCCGGTGTACAGATCACCCAAAATTCGGGTCAGCCCGGCTCCGAGTCCAAAGTGCGCATACGCGGGATAGGTACGGTGAACAACAGTGAACCGCTTTACATCGTGGACGGTATGGAAGTGGGCGGAGGTATCAGCTATCTTAATCCGGTGGACATCGAGTCGGTGGAGATACTGAAGGATGCCGCTTCGGCTGCTATTTACGGTGCTCGCGCTGCAAACGGTGTGATCCTGATCTCTACCAAAAAGGGGGCGAAGGGGAAGGCTACCGTCAACTATGATGTGAGCTACGGCTGGCAGAATCCCTGGAAGCACCGGGAAATATTGAATGCACAGGAGTACCTGGTGATCATGAATGAAATGCAGATCAATGACGGTAAGGCTCCGAGCTATGCCGAAGATGTAGTCGCCGGCGCGGGCGCCGGCACCAACTGGCAGAAGGAAACGTTCTATGCGAATGCACCGGTGCAGAATCACCAGGTGAGCGTTTCCGGCGGAACGGAAAGCGCGCTTTATTTCCTCTCGTTCGGCTATTTCGACCATGCCGGTATCGTGGGCGGAAATCATGACAGGTCGAATTACCGGCGCTACAGTCTGCGTTCTAACTCTACCTACACCGTCTTCGAGGAGACCGGCCGCACGTTCCTGAACAAAATCACTTTGGGAGCTAACGTCGGTTATTCGAGGGACAGGTCTTCCGGCGTGGAGACCAATTCCGAATATGGGTCCATCCTGGGGAGCGCGCTTACTTTCTCGCCTGTCGTGCCGGTGTATGCCGACGATGAGACGGCTGCCGGTATTCTGAAGGATCATCCTTATGCCGTGACGGATGGCGATCGTGTGTTCTCTCTGCCTCCCCCCGGATTCCAGGAGATCGCCAACCCGGTGGCGATGCTGCACCAGCCGACGGCGGGTATCAATAATTCCGACAAATTTGTGGGATCGTTCTGGGGTGAAATACAGATTCTGCCTGAGTTGCGCTTCAGAACTTCCTACGGCGCTGACCTTGCTTTCTGGGGATATGACACTTATACTTTCCCCTACTTTTTGGCGACTCAGGGAAAAGACCAGCGATTCAGCACGGTGCAGAGTGAAATGAACCGGGGCTACCGCTGGCAGATAGAGAATTATCTTTCTTTCGCTAAAACGTTCGGCGAAGTGCACAACCTCTCGGCCGTGCTCGGCCAGTCGGCTTCCCGGTACCGGCAGAGAAGTCTGGGCGCAAATGACCGCGATCTGCTGGAGACTGCTCCCAACAAGGCCAATATCAATTCGGCCATCGCCGACAGGCTGCTGGAACGGGCATGGGGTGGTACCAACGGTTTCGACTTCACCGGCAGCGCTTCTTACTTCGGCCGTATAGACTATAATTATGCCGAACGCTACATGCTGCAGGCTACCATACGCCGCGACGGATCTACCAGCTTCGGAACGAATAACAAGTGGGGTGTGTTTCCCTCATTCTCCGCGGGATGGAATCTGAGTAACGAGGCGTTCATGCAACACCGGCCCAAATGGTTTGACTATATGAAACTGCGTTTCAGCTGGGGTAAGAACGGGAATGACCGTATCGGCAATTTCCTCTACACAGCCCTGATGGACGGGGGACAGAATTATTACTTCGGCGGCGGGTACAAGGTGAGTAACGATGCTGCCGGCGTGGGCGAGTATGGAGGTTCCATGCAGTATGGAAGTTCTCCCGGCTATATCCCCAATCCCAGTGTGAGGTGGGAGGAGTCGGAACAGACCGATATAGGATTTGAGGCGCGTTTCCTGGGACACAGGCTCACCGTGGGAGTCGACTACTTCGTGAAGAGAACCAACGGGATGCTGATGAACCGGCCGATCCCTCATTACGTAGGTTTGGGAGCGCCCATCGCCAACGTGGGGGATATGGAGAACCGGGGGATAGAATTCGAGCTGGGATGGAAACATTCGGCAGGCGACTTCAACTACTTTGTCTCGGCAAATGCTTCGTATCTGAGAAACAAGCTGATCAACCTGGGGAACGAAACCGGCGAACAGATCTATGAGAGTGCCGGCGCTGCCGGCGTGGGCAGCTTCGTGAAGGGTATGAACGGCGAGATATTCCCCTTCTTCTACGGGTACAAAACCGACGGGATTTTCCAGAACCCGGATGAAATAAATTCTTACGTGAACAACAAAGGGGAAATGTTGCAGAAGAGCGCTCAGCCGGGCGACGTGCGATTCGTGGATCTGAACGGCGACGGGGAGATTAGCGACAGCGACAAGACGAAGATCGGCAAGGGCGCTCCCGACTGGACGTATGGCATTACGCTGGGAGCGGACTGGAAGGGATTTGACCTGAACATGTTCTTCCAGGGAAGCGTGGGGAATGACGTTTTTGACCTTGCGCAACGCGGCGACATCCCGACGGCAAACCGTCCCGCATGGATACTCGACCGCTGGCACGGCGAGGGTACGTCTGACCGCATCCCGCGCATGACGGCGGAAAATCCCAACGGCAACTGGCGTTCGTCGGATCTCTTCATCAAGGACGGATCTTACCTCCGCCTGAAATCGGCGCAGCTGGGATATACCCTCCCGGCGCGGGTGACTAAAAGAATATCCATGCAGCGGCTGAGGGTTTATATCTCTGCCGACAATCTGCTGACTTTTACCGGATATGACGGCTTCGATCCGGAAATGGCTTCGGGCGGTTACACCACCATCGGCATTGACAGGGGTATCTATCCGCAGGCGCGTACCCTCTCGCTGGGGGCGAACATATCTTTCTAACAGATTTTATCGAACTATAAAACAGTCAAAATATTATGAAGAAGTATATATACTTGTGCATCATTGTGCTGCTGGCGGGGCAGATTGCCTGTTCCGACGAGTTTCTGAGCAACTCTTCCACGGAGCGGCAAGCTTCCGGCGAGCCGGCCACAGAGGGGGCAATTCTGTCGAACCTGGCGGCGACTTACCAGATTTTGCTTTTCGACAGTTATGCCGATAATAATTACAACAGTATCGTGCTGACGTCCGACCTTCGTTCGGATGATATATTCAAAGGCGGCGCCGATGCCGGCGACCAGCATCAGCTTTACCTGCTGTCGCTCTTCACCACCAGCCCGGAAGAGAATATCGGCGGGCTATGGAACATCTATTTTTCCGGCATCGCCCGCGCCAACAACGTTATTGATGCTTGCGAGAATGCGGTGGGATTCAATACGGCGGCCGATGTAAAGAAGCTGGAGAGGTATAAGGCGGAAGCGTACTTTTTGCGCGCCTATTACACGCACTGGCTCTGGAAGTTCTGGGGTAACATTCCCTACTTCGAGTCGCCGCTGACGGAAGCGCCTTACATGGCACGGCAGTATAAAGCGGACGAGATCTATGCCGAAATCATGGAGGATCTGGATTTTGTTCTGGATAAAGACAAAGACCGGTTACCGATGGTGACGCCGGAGGCTGACCTGGGAAGAGTGAACAGGGCGGCCGCCATCATGCTGAAGGCGCGGACGGTATTGTATCAGAAAGACAGAGAGCGCTACGGAGAGGTGACGAAAGAGCTGGCGGAGATTATCGACAGTGAGGCGTATAGTCTGTTCGACGACTTCGCGGGGATATGGGTTGACGCCAATGAATTTAACTGTGAGTCGATATTCGAAGTGAATCATCTGCCGGAAGGCAAAACCTGGTCGAGCGGCTGGCAGGGTTACGGCACCAATCTTCCCGCCTTTATCTCGCCCAGCAACCTCAAGGCGGGGGCTAATGCAGGCGATTTCAAGGGCGGCTGGGGATTCTGCCCCGTGCGCTCCGATATATGGGATATATATGAGGAGGATGATACCCGCCGGGAAGGCTCTATCAACCAATGGGAAACCGATCAGTATGCCGCCCGCTTCCAGGACACCGGCTTCTTTTTGGCCAAGTATGCCGCCCGTGAGGGATACAACCCGCAGGGAGATGCCGACCTGAACTATTGCAACAACCTGCGCCTTTTCCGTTACGCGGAAACGCTGCTCACCTATGCCGAATTGCTGATCATGCACGGGCAAAGTCCGGTGAACGGCATCACGGCACAGGCTTG
>JAIRSV010000115.1 GCA_031255275.1 Proteiniphilum sp. | reverse complement strand
ATAGTCGTCCCTCAAAAGGCATATAATTATCTCATATATAATAAAATATACTTGAATAATATTGTTTAAATCTGCGCAGATTTTTATGTTATTACCTGGAAAAAAAGACAGTCAGCGCAGTTTATTTTTCTCTTTGGAGGATAGCCCGGACCTTGGAGATGCTATCAATGTACTGTTGGTGGCTGCGGCTTTTAACTTCAAGCGGATGATGAACAAGTATAAAGAACGTTTTGCCCTTTTCTTTTTACAGATACGGGCTATCTTTTTTTTATTGATCAAACCAAAGCAGGCTTAAGGGGCGACTATTTAATCTATACATTTTAATATAAGCTGTTTAATGTATATATCAACACATTCTCGATACCCTCTCGTTCGGTTCGCCTGCACTGCCTCGCTTGCCGGTAACGCCCCCGCGGCTCGGCGGTCGGAGAGTTTTGAACTGATTTATTCCGTTTTTTTTCGCTCGACAGGTTCCCAAAGTTGTACCTTATTTCCATCTCCGTCAAGAATGTGAACAAATTTGCCATAGTCATAAGTTTCAATTTTGTCCACAATGGTTACTCCTTCTTTTTGAAACTCTTCAACCAGTTTTTCCAAGTTCTCAACGCGATAGTTTATCATAAATTCCCTGTCAAAGTATTTTGAATTTTCGGGAAATGGCGTCCATTGTGTTTGCGCTTTTGAGGCGCTGTCCGGATTTTCATACCATTCAAAAGTTGCCCCATAGGGGTTTGTCTCTAAACCAAGATGTTTTTGATACCATTCTGTAATTTTTCCAGGGTCTTTACTTTTAAAGAAAACGCCTCCGATTCCTGTTACTCGCTTCATATTATCATATTATTATTATCTGTTGCGTTCTTTTCGTACCTGCTTAATGGCTTGTCCTAACAGGTTATTTTAAAATGCTTCACGTTTTTCCGTTCCACGCTTGCCGGTGTGTTTATCAATCATTGTGTCAAATAAAAAAGTCTTTTTCTTGAGATTGAGAACAAGCTACATTAGCATATTAGCACATTGACTTATTTTTCCGGCTCGTGCCGGTACCGGAAGAGGAGGGCAAACAGAAGGGTGACGACAAGGGCATAACCGGCGAAAATAAACCAGACATTCTGCCAGTCGCCGAGCAGAAGCGATTTGGCGGAAGATCCCGTGGCGACGTCCGTCCACGAACAGAACCGGTTTACCACCCATTGCGCCCATAATGTACCTGCGGTTGCGCCGATCCCGTTGGTCATCAGCATGAACAGACCCTGCGCACTGGCGCGAATGGTGTGCGGCGTCTCCTTATCGACGAATAATGATCCCGAAACGTTGAAGAAATCGAACGCTACGCCATATACCAGCATGGAGAATAACAGCAGCCATACGCCGGCGCCGGTGTTGCCCAGGCCGAAGAACCCGAAGCGCAGTACCCAGGCGGACATGGCTATCAGCATTACGTTCTTTATGCCGTAGCGCCGCAGGAAGAAGGGTATCAGCAGGATGCAAAGCGCCTCGGATATTTGGGAGAGGGAGATCAATATATTCGAGTGCCGTACGCCAAAAGTATCGGCATACTCAGGATTGGCTTCGAAACTGGCTATGAAAGGGTTGGCAAATCCGTTGGTGATCTGCAGGGCGACTCCCAGCAACATCGAAAAGATGAAAAAGAGCGCCATTTTCCGGATCTTGAAGAGCTTGAAGGCATCCAGCCCCAGTGCCTGAAACAGTGTTTTGCTTCCCGCGTCCGCACTTGCGGGACAGTCGGGCAGCGTGAACGCATATATCCCCAGCGTGAAGCCTAACAGGGCGCTCACGACAAACTGCATCGGCGAGGTTTGATACTTCAGTATATCCACGAGCCACATGGTACAGATAAATCCCACCGTGCCGAATACCCGTATGGGCGGAAAAGCTTTCACCGTATCCATTCCGCCTTTCTCCAGAATGGTGTAGGCGACCGAATTGGACAGGGCGAGCGTGGGCATGTAGAAGGCGACGCTCAATGTATAAAGGGTGAACAGGATGGAAAACGAAACCTCCGTTCCGCCGTACAGTCCGTACAGACCGGCGGACGCCATGAAAAGGGCGGCCAGCAGATGACTTGTTCCCAGCAGTTTTTGCGCGGACACCCACCTGTCGGCCACGATACCCATGACGGCCGGCATGAAAATGGAAACGATCCCCTGGACGGAATAAAAAATGCCGATGTGCGATCCCAGTCCGGCAGGTCCCAGGTATCGGGACATGGAGGTGAGATAGGCTCCCCATACTGCGAACTGGAGGAAGTTCATGATAATCAATCTGACTTTTAGTGACATATTGTTTTGGTTTTTAGCTGTTTCTTAGATTTTTTAATTCATAATTGATTCGTAAACGGATTTCCTGACTTCTTTTACTTCCCAATTTCTCCACTTCTCCAATAATAATTCATAATTAACGAACAACTATCGCCTGAGCCAGGGCGCCGGATTGAGCTTGTCGGTCTTTTGCCACAACTGGAAATGCATCGTGGAGACACGGGTATCGGGATCGGTAAAGATCCGTCCCAGCGACTGTCCGGCCTTCACCTTGTCGCCCTGCTTCACAAACAGGTCGTATATATTGGCATAGAAGGTATAATAATCGCCGTGACGTACTATCACGCAGGTGTTTGAGCCGGGAAAGGAGAATACTTTCGACACTTCTCCGTCGAATACGCTGCGGATACTGGCGCCTCCCTCGGCCTGGATGTCGATACCGTTACTGTTGGTCGTGATATTCCATTCATTATGCTTCTTGGCGCCGAAGTTGCCTACTATGGCGGCCGTCCCGGTGACGGGCATGGGCAGTTTGCCCTTGTTGGCCGCGAAGTCTTTCGACAGATTGAAGGTTTCGGCCGTCGTCGAACTGCCTGCCGCTGTTTCCGCTCCCGGTGACGCCTTTTCTATCCTCGCGGTTGTTTTGGAACGTTCTCTTCCAGCTTTCGACTCACGTTCCTGCCGCGCAACCTCTTCGGCGATAAGTTTCTCGATCCGGGCATTTAACCGGTTTGCGCTCTGCTGCTTTTCCCGGAGCGTCTTTTGCAGTTTCCGCTCCTGGCCGCGGGTAGCCGCTACTTCCGACTGCCGCGTTTTCTCTTCGCCCTGCAACCGTCTCCGCTCATTCTGCAGCAAAACCAGCGCCGTTTCCCTGTCGGCCCGGGCCTTCGCCAGCAACTCCTTTTTTTCCCTTATCCCGACCTGCTGCTTTTTGATCTCCTCCGCCTGCGTTTTTCTCCACCCGGAATATTTCCGAAGGTACTGCATCCTCCGCAGCGATTCTCCCATTGACTGGGCGGACAGGACAAAAAGCAGCTTATTCTGGCTGTATTTCTGATTCAGTATCCCCTTAATCGCATCGGCATAATAGGCCTGTTTCTTTTTCAGGTCTTCATTCAGCCCGGCGATTTCGTTTTCGAGGATGGCCTCCTCCTTTCCTAACGCCGCGATCTCCTTTTCCTGTATATCTATCAACTCCTTACGGGAGGAAATCTGCTTATTGATGAGATTGATCCGGTCTAAAATCGTAGTGGTTTGCTTTTTAACGTCAAGGTAAAGCTTATTCGTATTTTTTATCTCCTCCATCAGCACCTGCTGCTGCCGCTGCAGACTTTCGATCTGCCGGGTTTGCGACAGCAGGAGTAAGGCCAAAGCATGTAAAAGAAAAAGGAGAATGGTCTTCTTCATTATGGTCGGGATACGGTTACTTCTGAGAAAGAATCTTCAGGATCTCGGAGATGGAGGTTTTCGTGTAATTCAGCGGCACATTCAGCGACAACTGCAGAGGATCGTTCGTAACGATGCCCGAAAAAAGTATCTCGGCGTCGATCCTGCGCGACGCGGAAGAGAGGGTGACATTCATCTTGTGCGGAAAAACAAGACTGTTCAGCAGCGCAAAATTGTGATAGCCCCACTGCATGTAATATTTTCTTTCCGGCTGCATCAGGTGGACGAAAGTGATCCGGTCATCCCCGTTGACGGTAAAGGAATAATCGACACCCGAACCGGCATCGCGGGCCGTAATCTGATAATTCTGACCGTCGGTACGGCCATAGCTGAAGGCGCGGTAGTCGGTAACAGCTATCTCCTGCTTCCCCGACATGAAAAGCGCGTTGGTGAACAGCGACTGCATCGTATAATAGTCGAATCCCACGGGATAGAGTTTCTTCAGCGCGGTGATCGGTTCCAGTACGTACCGCTTGTTCATCCTGTCGAGCAGAAAGAGCGTATCGGGATTCATGAAGAGCCTGAAGACCTCTACTCCGAAGAGTGGCTGTATGGAGATGAAGAGCGCTTCATCCTTCACAATCTGCAGGCTGGCCCTGGAACTGATTGATTTCGTTCCGGAGGTTACCCCCAGGTTGAGTTTTGCCGTGAGTGTCCGGTAGGGGAACTCGCCGGCAATAATATCGCTGAAAAGTTCGTGATGGGCCTTATCTTCCACCGGGGAAGCGGAGTAAACGATTTTCTGTTTCGGCTTGCAGGCAGTGAACGCCAGCGCCGATAACAGGCAGATGATGAGGGTGTGTCGATAACGTGAAGTGTACATAACTATAACTTGCCGGTTTTAATTTTTTTATTCAATGCGGGGGAATCACCTCCCAGCTCTTTGGCCTTCTTCCACTGTATCATAGCCTCTTCCTTCTCTCCGGTTCTGAACAGCACGTCTCCGTAGTGTTCCGCCACCTCCGCCGAGAGATCTTCTTTGCTGTATTCAATGGCCCGTTCTATGTAGCTCTTTGCCAGCGTATAGGATCCCTGCTCATAGAGTACCCAGCCGTAAGTGTCCAGATAGGTGGGATTGACAGGCTCGGCCTTCACCGTGACGCCGCTCATCTGTTCCGCCTTGTCGAGATCTCTTTTCTCCAGTGACAGATAATAGCTGTAATTGTTCAAAACGGGAAGGTTCTGCGGATTTATCCGCAGGGCTTCTTCGTAGCTCCGGAATGCTTTTTCCTTGTTTCCGAGGAAGTAATTCAGGTCACCTATCTGTCCGTGGAAATCGGATTCCACCAGGGGATTCGGCATAACGGCAGCAGCCAGTCCCTCTTCAAAAATCCGCAGCGCCTCCCGGTGATTCTCCTGCTGAAAATGCACGGCGCCCAGGTAGAAGTAGAACTGGGCTTCCTGCGGCAGATGTTTCAGCGCTTCGGTGGCTATCTCCTTTATTTTTTCCAGATCCTGTTCGGGCAATGCTATGCGGAGCTGCTGTTCATATCCCGCCGGGTCTTCGGGATTTGCTTCGGTGTAGATCCGGAAGTGTCTGGCTGCTCCTTCTTTGTCTTCCTGTAAAAGAAGCACGCTTCCGTAGATCATATTCAACTGCGAATTGTTGGGGTGCTGCTCAAAAAGCTCTTCGAAAAGGGCGTTGACCTGCTTCATATCCTGTCCGCTCTGCTGCAGGATGGCCAGGTAACGGGTAAGCAACTGCAGCTTCACTTCCACTTCCATCGACGGGTTTGTAACGGCTTTACGCAACTCGGCCTGCGCTGCTTCCTTATCGTCTGTCTTTCCGTAATAATTTACCATTGAAAGGATGAGCGCGGGATAATCGGGATCTATCGCTTTAGCCCGGTCATAATATTGCAGCGCCTCCTCCTTCCTGTCGTCTTCGAGATAAAGGTCTCCCACCAGAATAAGGTATCTCGGTTCGGAGGGATTTTTTTCGACGATCTGTCTGATTTCGCCGAAAGCCCGTTCCTTCTCTTCCATCATCGAATAGAGGCGGAACTTGTTCAGGATGATTGCTTCGTTGATGCCGGTATTTTTTTCCAGATCGTCGAGCATGTCAATGGCTTTTTGCAGTTCTCCCGCGTCGGCGAAAGCGTTGGCCAGATCGAACCGGAGGTCGAGTTTTTCAGGATATAACTGCGACAGGGATGTGTATATGTCTATCACTTCCTGCTTCAGGCCAAGCTCTTTGCTCAAGCCGGCCAGCATCATGTTGTAATAGTAATTGGCGGGATCGTACCGTACCGCTCGCCGGAAGAATTCCAGCGCTTTGCCTTCCTCCTGCAGGACATTGTAAAACGCGCCCAGTTCCACGAGTACGTTGGCGTTGGTGGAGTCCAGCGCGAGGCAGTGCTGAAAGAGGTCGATCGCTTCGTTATACTTCTCCTGCGCTTTTGCATTCAGCGCTCCGTAGAAGTAATAGTCGAACTTTCGTTTTGTCTCTTCGTCAAGTTGAATTTCTTCCTGTTTCTCCTGTTGGGCAAAGATCTCCACCGGCCATATCGCCGATGCCTGCACTGTCAGAAGAATGACGAATAGCTGTTTTCTTATTGCGGTGATTGAATACGACATGTCTTTGCTTGCTTTTTTACTGTCTGCCGGTGTGGCCGAATCCTCCGGAACCTCTTTCCGTTTCGTCGAGCGAATCGGTCGGTTCCCATTCCACGCGGGCATGTTCGGCGACGACCATCTGAGCGATGCGTTCGCCGTCGCGGATGGTGAAACTTTCGTTCGACAGGTTCACGAGGATTACCTTTATTTCGCCGCGATAATCGGCGTCAACAGTACCGGGGGCATTCACGATTCCGATGCCGTGTTTGGCGGCCAGTCCGCTGCGGGGACGGATTTGGGCTTCGCTGCCTTCGGGCAGCTGTATGTAAATACCGGTGGGGAGTGACATCCGTTCAAGCGGCCGCAGTGTTACGGGTTCTTCCAGATTCGCACGCAAATCCATGCCCGCGGAAGACCTTGTTGCATACTCCGGTAAAGGATGCCTTGATTTGTTAACTATCTTAATTTTCATTGGGAAAGCCTGTTCTACTTTAATGACGCGAATTTATACAATTCCGAGGAATTAAGTTCTTATTTGAAGAAATTTAAGGAAATAGTTCATATCTTTGCATGTATGAGTGACCACGATGATCTTTTGGCGAAGCTGCGCCGGACTGTGTATGAGCAGGGTATCGAATCTTTTCACATTCTCGAAGACCTGGTTCCGATCGAGGTGCAAATGGAGTATCTGAGGTATTATGACAGGGTGCGGAAGGTAAGTGAGCCTTTTGTGTGCAGTGACGAGGTTGCCATACTGTTTTCGCCCGACGAATCCGTTGACCGCAAGAAGAAGAGCCTGGCCCTGCTGGCGACTATCCCCGACGTGAGCGCTTATCGCGCTATTGAGACTTATCATGACTGTCCGGCAGAGGCGGAGTTGCATCACTGGTCGTCCATGGCGCTGGTCAGCAGCCGTATCGTGGTGAGTTCCGATCTTTCGGGGCATTTGCAGGTGTATATTTCGTCCGGACTGGGGGGACAGAACAGGAGGTTGCGTTTCTTCGCGTTTTTCTCCACCGGCGACGGGCAGCGCTTCTCCGGTTCGCAGAGGGAGATGGTTGAACGTGAATTCTCCTTTCAGTTGCGGAAAGCGGATACGGTTATCGAAAAATTCGAGATCAGGGGGTACTACTTTACCATGCTGATGCTTTCGCCCTTCGACAGGGATGTAAGAACTAGCCTCAACGCTGCCGTCGCCGAATGTAACAGGTACGGCAATTTCCTTGACAAAAACTTCTTCTTTACCAATGTGAAAATACTCAGCGAAAAGGAGATCGAAAATATGCTTGAGAAAAAATAGCTTCATCCTGCCTGGCCGGATATTCTGATTATGATGACACATTCCGCCTGTAAAAAACGGTTTTGCACGGCAATTCTCTCCGTGACATTTATGACTTTGGTCGTGTCTGCGGTCGCGCAAGACATCCCGTTCATCCCTCCCGTGTATAACTACACTACCGACCATTACGGCGCCGGAAACCAGAACTGGGCTGTTGCTCAGGGACGCGGCGGAGTTCTCTACTTCGGCAACGATTACGGGATGCTCAGCTACGACGGCGTCAACTGGGAACTGCACAGCCAGCCGGGCAATCACTCCGTCAAGTCTATCTATATTGACGTCCGCGACGGCAGCGAACGTATTTACACGGGTTCTTTCGAAGAGTTCGGCTACTTTGAGTCCGACGGCACCGGTCTGCTTCTCTACCGCTCGCTGAGCCGCAGCGTGGAGGATCACCGGTTTCACAATGATGAGATCTGGAGTATTTTCGCTTTCAGGGAAAAGATCTACTTTCAGTCCTTCTCGGCCGTCTTCGTTTACGACGGGGTGAGTGTGCGGACATTGAAGCCTCACCCCTCGGTGCTGTACTTCTTTCCCGCGGGAGAGGAGATGTTTGCGCAACTGATCGGCGGAGACTTCTGCCTCTTCGACGGCGAGAGTTTCCATCCGGTATTCACGCGGGAGCGGTGGAATGGCGATAACGTGATTGCCATGCTGCCTTGCGGAGGGGAGTGGCTGCTGGTCACATCCAAAAACGGATTATTCCGTTTTTCCGGAAGCGAGCATACTTTGACGCCGTGGAACATTTCTGCCTGGAGCGAACTGCGGCAGAGTACCGTCAACCGTGCCATTGCGTCCGACGGCTCATACATCTTCGGGACAATCAGCAGCGGCATCTTCGCGATCGACGGAAACGGGGAACTGATGTGGCATATCGACCGGAGCAACGGGCTTAACAACAATACGGTGCTGGCGCTCTTCAGGGATCGTGACCGGACTGTCTGGGCAGCCCTGGACAATGGCATCTCCAACATCAGGACGCACTCTCTGCTCTCTTTTTTTGAGCCGGCCGACAGTCATATCGGTCCGGTGGAAGATATTCTGTTTCACGACGACCGCCTCTACCTGGCCACCAATCAGGGTGTTTACAGCTATCCCGGTGCGGGCGGAAGCCTTTTTCGCGTGCCCGAATTCGACAACCAGTCGTGGTTTATCAAGTGCTTCGACGATCAGATATTCGTTGGACATAACCTGGGGACTTCACTTTTGCGGGATCTTCGCGAGGTGCGCATCGAGGGGGCGCGCACGGGCGGAATGGATATGAAGCGGGCGACGGTCAACGGTCGGGATGTTCTGCTGGAATCTTCCTATACATCCCTGTTTGTCCATACGCGGGATTCTTCCGGCAAATGGGTCTTCAGCCACGCGGTGGAGGGTTTTTCGGATCTGATAAAGAATCTTGAGACGGATCATGCCGGTAACATCTGGGCGGGTCACATGTACAAGGGCGTCTACCGGCTGAGGCTTGACGGGGAGTTGCGAAAGGCGGTGGAAAAGGAGTATTTCCCCTCGTTCGGCGGCGGTGGCGACCCGTCCGTACCCCGCCCCATCAAGGTGATGAAGCTGAGGGGGAGAATTGTTTTTGCCGACGGTGAGCAGTTCTTCACCTACGACGACATCGACGGCAGGGTCATACCCCTGGATCCGCTGAACGGCGACTTGCCGGGCCTCGCCGACACGCATCGCATCGTTCACGTGAGTGACAACCTCTTCTGGTTTGTCCGCCACAGGGAGTATGTGCTGATTGAATACCGGGAGAACAGGTACACCGTCAAAGACCGCATCCCTTACAGTATCCTGAACAGTCCGCCCAACGCGGGAAGGGCGAATCTGCTGGTGACGGGCGACAGCATTTCTTATTTCTGCCTGAACGGGGGCATCGGAAAGTATTCGTTCTCGGAAGAACGGGCGGAGGCGGGGGCTGACCTGCAGATAGGGTTTATCACCTTCCATAACCGGAACAAGGATCAGGTATTCCGCCTCGACCCTTCGAAGAAGGGGGTGATTGCCTACCGGAACAACAACGTCACCTTCCGGTTCCTGTACCCCGAATTTTCCAGGAAAATATTCCACGTGGAAAGCTATCTGCAGGGATACGACAGCCGCTGGGTGAGCACGGACGGAAGCCGGTCGGCCTCCTACCACAACCTCCCCGCGGGCGACTATACGCTGCACGCTCGCGTGAAGGACAGTCCCGGGCAGGCGCTCTCAGCCGCAAGCTACCCGTTCCGCATCAGAAACCCGTGGTACAAAACCTGGTGGGCATACCTGCTCTATGTCCTCGTCACCATCACCCTTGCCGGATGCCTGATAAGGGAACATCTGCAGAGAGTTGTCCGCAAGAAACAGAAGCTTTTTGCGGAACAGGAAAACAGGCGCCTCGTGCAGATCGAGCGGCAGGAAAGGGAAATAGCCACGCTGCAAAACGAGAAGCTGGAGGCGGAACTTATCCACAAGGGGAAGGAACTGGCCAGCGCCGCCATGATGCTGATCAATCACTCCGAATTTCTGAAGAATTTACGGGAAAGTATCCAGACGCTCATCCTTGCGGGGAAAATCAACCGCATCGGGGGCAACGAGCTGCTGAGCATGATCGGGAAGAACCTCTCGGAAGAGGATGAATGGAGTCTCTTTCAGGAAAATTTCGATCTGATTCACGCAAACTTTTTCCGCAAGCTCAAGGAGCGCTATCCCTCGCTCACGCCCGTCGACCTGAAGCTGTGTGCGCTGCTTCGGCTGAATTATTCATCCAAAGAGATTGCCGATATGCTGAATATATCCGTCCGGGGCGTGGAAGCAGCCCGTTACCGTCTGCGCAAGAAGCTGAATCTTTCGGAAACCGACAATCTGGTCGATTTTATGATCAAACTTCAGTGACCGGGGGCGGTCAACGGAGAGGAGAGGCCATGTCCGTTATCCATTCACATTCTGAAGTTTTTTGGGAAGTAAAGAAGGGAAGAAGTGGAGAAAACCAGCTCGGGGAGCGCCCGAGCTGCAAGGGGCGGGAGCACCCGCCCCGACGAACGATTTCGGAGCGCGACAGCGCAAGCTCCCCTCTTGAGAGGGGGTTGGGGGTGTGTTACGGCGCGAAGCGCCGCGGCTATCGCGCATTATTACATTACTTTTCATTATCATATTGATTTTTTCGCTCGTCGGGGCGGGTGCTCCCGCCCCTTGCCGCTCCGGCGCTCCCCGAGCTGGTTGTCTCTACTTCTCCACATCATCATATCATCTCATTGATTTTTTCGCTCGTCGGGGCGGGTGCTCCCGCCCCTTGCCACTCGGGCGCTCCCCGAGCTGGTTGTTTTCCGCTTCTCCGCTTCTTTGCTTCTCAACGTATAAACTTTCCGTAAACTCCGGCCAGATTCTCTGCCAGTGCTGTGTCACTGTAACGTGTTGACGCCTGACGCTTCGCATTCTCCGTCAACAACGTATACCTGTCTGCGTCAGACAGCACTCCCTCAAGCGCATCGGCCAGCGAATGACTGTCATTCGGCTCACAGATGATTCCGGCATTGCCGACAATTTCGGGGAAAGAGCCGGTGGACGGTACCACTGCCGGACGACCCGCAGCAAACGCTTCACACAGGTATAAGCCGACACACTCCTCAAAACGGATGGGCACGGAGATGACCGAAATGGAAGCATAAAAGTCCGGATGTTCCTCCAGACAGTACCTCTCGTCAATCACGACGTCCCGGCCATAAGGCGCAAGCCTCCGCGCAATCCCTTTCACGAACCGCCTCTCCGCCGCACCCGAATATCCACCGCCGATCCTCAGCCTCAGCCCCTTGATGCTGTCCCGCCTCTTCAGCACCGCGAACGCTTCGGCCAGAATGTCCAGGCCGTTCTCACGGTTCATCCGGTAAAAGAAACCTATCACAGGACGCGCAGGACAGGACGCGGAAGAGTACCTCCCGATGTTGACTCCGGGATAGACGACAGAGATTTCCCCTATTTCAGGCATCCGCTTCAGCAGGACGTTCCGGTAGAAGCAGCTCGCCGTCACAAAACCGTCGATGTACTTCAGTCCCCCCCTTATCCCGTTCCAGGCCTCAGCAGCGTAAGGTTCCCTCAGGCTGTCGATCCACACCTCCTCGTCCTGCACGGAACAGACGACCGGAATACCCAGACGCAACTTGATCTCCTTCGCTATCCCCGACAGCAACGTGCTCGAAAGATGTATGACGTCAGGCCTCTCGCCCCTCCCGATCCAGTCAGTCAGCCGGGCGGCATGGGTACGAAATACCGCATCTTCGCCCGTGATCATAGAGAGCGTCATCTCCTCCATCCCCTCGGCCGAAGTGGTTCCCGACATGGACGAGGCAAAGCCGAGCATGGCCGCTGACCCCGTCAGCCGCTCGATCCACCCCGGCATCTTCCCCCCGCTGCGAAAGAACTTGTGCGCAGCATAACAGGTGGTGGCCGGAAAGAACAGCGGCGTGTCACCCCTGAACGACGCATACTTCAGCGGCAGGTAGAGCGGCATGACCGTGACGCAGTGTCCCGCCCTTCGCAGCGCCGCCGCCTGGAGAGAATCCCGAAAACAGTTCCCGCAATAGAACGAATCGCCCGATCCGGGTGTAATAAACAAAATCTTCATAGCTTCAATATTACATTACTTTATTTTACAGTTTAACCTGACGCAATTCCCGCCGGACAGAACTCCCCGTGAAGACCAAAACGCCTGCCATGAAAAGAAGCATGAGCAGCGCCGCCGTCAGCCATACCCCCCAGCCAATGCCGTCAAGAGAAGGGATGACGCCGGCAACGGCGCAGATACCCCCCGCGACGATGGCATAGAGCGGCACCGCAATATTCTCGCGATAAAGAATCACCCCGATCTTCCTCCGTTCGTATCCCAGCATACGGAAAAGCTCCACGTCCCGCCGCCTGACCGCAAGGTTCTTCCCGACCAGGATCATGAACCCCGCAATCCCCAGCAGCAACCCCAGGCTTCCGAGCGAGAGGAAGATGGTGAGGTATGTATCCGTCACGGAATTGAATTCGCGAAGCCGGTCAGCCGTGTCAGTCACCCTCACGCCATACTCGCCGAGGGCCTGCGACAGCAGTTCGCTTACGGCCGGCTTCACCCCACCGTCCACCCTCAGCAGCGCCACCTCGCTCCCCGTAATCTCCGGCCATATCTCCCCGAAGTGACTGCGGTCAATCAGGACGCTGCCCTGAAACAGGGTGTTGGGTAACGTCCCCGTCAGGCGCAGCGCCACCTCCCGTCCGCCGTCACCTTTGTAGCGGAGCGTATCCCCCAGCTTCCTTCCCAGGCTCCATGTCAATACCGTGGCGTCAATCAGGGCGGGATAAACAGCACCGTCCCTCCCCCTCATGCCGGCAAACCCCCTGCCGTCCACGCTTTGGGATACGACGAACCCGCTTGCGGAGAGCGCCGCCATATCCACGCCCAGCACGCCCGGCGAAGAAACCCTGTTCAGGTTGAGACAGCTGGCATCGTCCGCGCCGAATCTCAGACACTGCAAAACCTCGACATCTTCGGGAAGCTCCGTCAGACCGAGTTTCGCCCGACCCTCATCCGTCATCAGGCTATGGTAGAGGGGGACGCTGCATTCAATCCACAGCGAATAACCGCCGGTACCCTCCGTCAGCCGGGAACTGTCGCTAAACCCCCGGCGGTTGAGTCCCACCGAGAATACCGTGAAGACGCCGATAGCCAGCGCATAAAACGAAAGAAGAGACTGCTTTCGGTTAGCCGCAAGCGTATTCAAGACAAGCTTTCCGTCGCTAAGCCCCTGTCCGCCCCTGCCCGCCGGGCGGCGACAGACCAGAAAGTCGCCCCATGCCGCGAAGGCCGTCAGCAGAAGCACCCCGGTCAGCATAAAGAGCGCGGCCGACTGAAGTATGAGCAGGTTTGCAGCTATCGCGCCGATGGAAGCGACGCTCAGAAGAACGACATTCCTCCCCCTGCCGCGAAGGGATTGCCGGAGTGGTTTGAGACGGCCTTCTTCCCCCCCGTGCAGGTTTCGCAGGATGCCGATCCTCAGAAGACTCAGCGACAGGACGACGCCGGCGGCCAGTCCCGCGGCGATGGTCGCCGCACCGGGATAAAGCCTGAAGCCATCCGTATGCGTAGCACCCTTCCACACGTTGCCCAGCAGCCGGATGATCAGCGCCGTGTAAGCCATGCCTGCCACGGCGCCTGCCGCGGAAGCCATCAGGACAACCGGCGCGGACTCCCTCCACAGGATACGGACGATCCGTTTCGGAGGATAACCCAGCGTCCTCAGTACGCCGAATTCGTCCTGCCGCCGGTAAAGCATCTCCCGAAGCGGGATCAGCATCAGCAGCATGGCCGAAACGATGATGAAGAATCCCAGCGCCATGAACAGAGAGGAAAAGTCCACCCCGTTCCGCGCGGCATACAGCGCCGCTTCCCTCGGATAAGAGAGCTGCAGTCCGAACATCTCCGCCCGCAGGTGCTGCAGGCGGGGCACACCGTCCGGGATGCGCAGGGCTGTCGCGCAACCGTAAGCATTGCTCCAGTCGTCAGCCACGGCACCGTAGGGGAGGATCGCTTTAGGCGTATTCCCGAAAAGCTCCCAGAACGCTTCGTCCTCCTCGCCGATCAGACTCATGTCGAGAGGCAAGTCACTGTCCCAGTCCGAGCAGCGTCCCGCGTCAGACAGTCCCGGGAAGTCCGCGCTCAGCGTACTGTCGCCCGCAAGCTCCGTCAGCGGCACAATGTCCGCCACCCTCAGCGTAACGGACTTTGTTTGCCACGTTTTCAACTCCCCGAAGGTATAGTACGAAAAGCCGACCGTATCCCCCGTCCCCACCTGCAGGCGCTTCGCCGAATAATCGGAAAGAATCACCTCCCCGAGTCCGAGCGTACGTCCCCGGTAACTGTCCGCGGCCGTGACGAAGGAGTAGGGGATCGTATCCCAGTCACTCCGGATCGTGTTGGCGAGATAGGAATACAGTCTGTTCGCCCCGTTGTGCGAACGGATCGACTCCACCACCTCCCCCCGGAGAAAAATCCTGTCGGAAGTTATTTCCGTGAACTCCCCCCTGTCCCGGACGGCAAGTCCGGAGAGGGAATAATCCCAGGCCTGTGCGAGAAGCGAATCGGATATGATACTGTCATCAAGAATAAGGTTGATTTTTCCGTCGACGCCCAGCGCCTCCGCCAGTTCCCCGCGATTGACAAATATATTGAGGGGATACATCTGATCGTTTTTCAGGCTGATATTCCCCCCCTCCGCCGCGCCGGCGACGCCTGCAAACGAGAGTCGCAAAGCAGTAGTATAATTCCCGGTAACGAACGGGGAGCCGGAGGGAATCACACCGGCGGACGGCAGCCTGAGCGCGATAGCCGGGACGGGACTGCCGTCCGTCGCGTCCATTTCGCGCGCCAGCGCCGGATTGACTTTCGCCTCTCCCCTGGAGATGCGCATGTCACCGCACCCCCACACGGATACGGGAATGAGTTTTCCTTCGCGGGAAATAAACCCGTTCAACAGCAGGAATCCCTCCGAATGAGAGAATGTCGGCGTATTCAGGAGTTTGTCGGAGAGATAGGAGTCGCGGGCAAACAGGACGGTTTCGGTACTTCCCAGTCGCTCATGTACCCTGTTCACCAGCGTCTTCCGGACGGAATCGCCCGTGACGAGGCTCCCGACGATGACGGCAACCGTTATCAGAACGGCCGCCGCCACCAGCCGGTAGTAACGCTTATAAAACGTGATGTTTCCATATATCAGCCTTCGTTCGTTCATGACAGGATCCCGTTGTTAAGCGTCAGCGTGCGGTGCGCAAGGGCGGATATTCTGTCGGAGTGAGTGGCCATGACAACGGTCGTACCATAGACGTCGTTTAAGCAGGAGAGCAATCGGGTGGTTTGATAAGCATTCTCCCTGTCCAACTGAGCCGTAGGCTCGTCGGCGAGCAGCAGGAGCGGCTTCATGATCAGCGCGCGGCAAATGGCCGCACGGCTCGCCTCTCCGCCCGATATTTCGGAAGGATACTGCTGCGACAAACGGGCAATGCCGGTCGCCGTCATCAGTGCGTGAGCATACTCCACGTCACCCTCGCCCGTCTCGGAAGCATACGCCAGCGTGGGGAGCAGGATATTTTCGAGAACCGTGTACTGCGGCATCAACCGGTGATCCTGAAAGACGAAACCTGTCAGCCTGTTGCGTACCGGCGAACGGTCGATTCCCGGCGTCAGCATGTCGACCCCGTTCAGGTGATAGCTTCCGCTGTCCGGCGTCAGCAACGTACCCAGCATGGACAGCAGAGTAGTCTTTCCCGATCCCGAAGGCCCCTTTACGGCGACGAACTCGCCGCTCTCTATTTCGGTGCAGACGCCCCGGAGCACGTCAACCCTCCCGTATTTTCCGTCCGGATAACTCTTACAGATGTCCCTTAACTGTATCAATACCATAATTCTTCATATATTTTGCCCTGCGGCGGAGTGTTTTCCGGAAGAGAGAGATAAAGTCTTACCCCGACCGGTGTCTTTTTCACGCGTCTTTTTCTGTTCCCCGAAGCATAGAAGCGTCCCCCTGGCTGTGAGAATGAAAAAATGTTTGCCGATCACGGCCGGCGAAGCTGTGACCGGTTCACCGGCGTCATACTCCCACAGAAGTTTACCGTTGAATGTCTCCAGGATAGACACAGTCCCCGTTTTGGTACATACGATCACCCTGTCGCTGCATATCACGGGCGAACTCTCACCCGCGTTGCCCTTCAGCAGGTATTTCCACAGCACCTTTCCGTTCTTCCGGCTGACGGAATTGAGATACCTGTTGTCCGAAATATAATAAAATGCGTCGATCGACACGGCGGGAACGGATACGAAGGAACCGCCTCCGTCCTTACTGGCTTCCGCTATTTTCTTGTGACGGACAAATTTCCCGTCTTCCAGCATGATCTTGTAGATGTTCCCCGAATAGTCTCCTATGTAGCAATAGTCACCCATGATGGCGGGTGAGGCGGGGATGTACGCCTCGAGCAGCAGCGAATCGGTCTGTATGCCGGTTTTGCAGTCGATCATGCGCACCAGGGCGTCACATCCGCCGTATATCACGTGCCCCTTCCAGAAGGCGGCGGCGCCGTTGATGTAATAGCCCGACCGGAACCGGCTCAACTCTTCGCCCGTCCGGGCGTCGATGCAGTACAGCAAGTTGTCGTAGCTTCCTATAATGATGGCCTTCCGCTTGTTGAACTTGAACAGGTTGGGCGACGCCGATATTTGTCCCATTGTTTCAAAGTTCCAGATCGTATCGTTCCTTCGCAGAGAAACGGCGCTCATAATGCCGTCGATACGCCCGACGTAGAGGGTGGAGTCATAAATCATGGGCGTCGCTTCCACGGCAGTTTTGAGGTCGTACTCGAATACCTGTTCCCCTTCTATGTTCACGCCGCGGATCATCCCGCGCCGGTCGCACCAGTAGGCAACCCCTCCGAGCACCACGGGCGAGGAGGCAGTTCTGACGTCTGTTTTAAACTCCCACAGCAGTTTCGGTCTTTTGGGAAGGCTCTCGTCGGTATATCCGCTCAGCGAAGCGTCGCCCCTGAACAGCGGCCAGTCCGCACCGCCGGGCTTTCCGTCGTGAATCGCCCTGTCGCTGCAGCCGGCCGTCGCGCACAGCGCAGCGATGAATAACAGTATTTTTCTCATATTTCTCATCTCCTCTTCTCTCCGAATATTCTCCTCCGATCCGCGCGGCTATGAGCTGACCCGGTACAGTGCACCGGTCGGACACAGGTCGGCAAGATCTTCTTTCACATTATTTTTATTCTCCTCCGGTATCATTACCTGCATACCGAAACCCCTTCCTTTGAAGGTAAATCCGTTGTCGCTGTTATAAACGCACAGGCCGCAGCGGATACACTTGGCCTGTTCGAACCACAGCGTCCCGACGATATGCTCCCGTGTCATTACCGGAAGCGCCGACGAAACGCCGTAACGCGGACGCCTGATTCCGCAGGCGTCCGCGCAGGCGCGCAGCCTGCACCCCTTCCGTCCGGCGCAGGCGCAGTGCAGGCAGCGCGAGGGAGCCGTTACCGTACTTATCAGTCTCTCCTTCTCTTTGTCCGAAAATCTGCCCGGACGCGAATAAAACAGATTTGCGTCCGGTTTGCGTTTCGGAGCGCCGTTTTCCGGCGCGACGGCGCCGGGGGTGAACATCCCCGATACCTCTTTTATGACGGAACGGATGGCCACAGCCCTGTCGACCGTACCTCTGCGACAAGCCTTTTCGCACGGCGCCCGGCACGCGTCGCAGGGCAGTTCGGGCAGCGCGAAAGAGCGGCTTATCAAATGGAAAGCTTTGTCATAATGGCCTTCGTCACAGTGCAGCAGCACCCTCTCTATGTCCAGCCCCTGCGGACATACCTGCGAACAGGGCGCTTCACAGTCAGCCCTGTGGTCGCTCAGCAGCAATTCGAGCGAGAGCGAACGTATGAGCAGCACCTCCCGACTCTCCGTATCAATACTCATGCCCTCCGTCACCACGGTTGTGCACGAGGGGATTATCTGTCCGTTTGCGCAGTTCTTCACGGCGCAGACCATGCACGACGCGCGGTGCTCGGCCCCTTTGACGCGGCACAGCGAGGGTATCACACAGCCCAGGCGTTCGGCCGTCTCGATGACGGTTTCGCCGGGAAGCGCTTCCACGCTGCGGTTATTGATACGTATATACATTGCCGGATCGGAATTATCGGGGTATTCCTTCGCAGGGACAGAGGAGCGAAAACGCGTAATTGCCCCTGTCCGTTCCTTTCACTTCGCCCATGCCCGGATATTCGATGTGCATACCTGCAATCAGGATGTTACCGTTATCCGCAGCATATTTGAACAGGCGTCGACGGGATTCGGCCGACTGCACCGGATCGGTATCGGCCACGTAACCCACCTGCGGGTAGGCCGTCTGGACGGAAACCGCATGAGTGAGGTCGCCCCATATCAGCAGGCGGGAGCCGTCGTTTTCCAGCAGAAAGGCCGTGTGTCCGGGAGTATGTCCGTACGCTTCCACGGCTTTTATGCCCGGCAGCAGGTCGTCCCCCGGCTTTTCGACGGAGCCGGGCGTAAACAGCCGGAGGTTTTCCCCGTAGGCTTCAATCACGTTTCGCGCCTGTACGAAGCCTCCACGCCGGTTTTCCGCCACGCGTTGCATGGCCTCGTCGCTCGTCCAGTAGTCATGTTCGGCGCGTGAGATGTAGAGGGTGGCGTTCGGGAAGCTTTTTCTTCCCTCCCTCAGCAGTCCGCCGATATGGTCGCCGTGCAAATGCGTCATCAGTATGGTTTGAATATCCTCCGGCTTCTTGTCGCACGCTTCCAGGTGAGCAAAGAGATTTCTTCCGAAACCGGCGTCCACCAGCACGGTCTCATCCTCATACTCTATCATGAAGGCGTTGACGGCGCTGTTATACGTCCCCCCGTCCGGAAGACATTCGGCAATCATTTCGTCCGTCACGCCCGACAGTCTGCCGGTATCGGCCCGCTGCTGACCTTCGGGCAGCAGCGTGATGGCGGCATTACCGGTGATGAAGGTGAACGGACGGTTTTCCTCCTGAGCTTCCAGCGCAATGCCGGACGAGAGGAACACTAAAAAGGCAATAAGATGATTCATGTACTTTTTCATCATTGTTTACAGTTTAATATTACAGTTTACAGATACTTTTTTGATAGCGTTGTAGCTACATTCGTCAATGCAAAGTCCGCATGACACGCAGAGCGAGGCGTCGATCACATGTTTTTCGTAGGGAGTGTAGGGTATGGCGTCCACCGGACAGGCTTTGGCGCACCTGGTGCACCCGACGCAACTGTCCGTAATGACGGGTTTCACCATATCCCGGCATGTTCCCGTCCTGCACACGCCGTTCACGTGTTCCACATACTCGTCGCGGAAATATTTCAGCGTCGTCAGTACAGGGTTGGGCGCCGTCTTTCCCAGTCCGCACAGGGAGGACTTCCTGATGCTGACGGCCAGTTCCTCCAGACGGTCGATGTCCGTCATGGCCGCTTTTCCACAGCAAATCCGGTCTAAGATGTCGAGCATCCGCCGTATTCCCACGCGGCAGAAGGTACATTTTCCGCAGGACTGCTCACAGGTAAATCCCAGAAAGTAACGGGCAACGTCGACCATACAGTCGCTTTCGCTCAGCACAACCAGTCCGCCCGATCCCATCATAGCCCCCATTTGACTGAAGGCGTCAAAATCAACCTGCACGTCGCACAGGTGCGCCGGAATACATCCGCCCGACGGGCCTCCGATCTGCACGGCCTTCAGCCTTTCGCCGTTCTCCACGCCGCCGCCCGTCTCCTCGATGATCCTGTTGAGCGTTATCCCCATCGGGACTTCTATCAGTCCGCCGTGACGTATCTTGCCTGCCAGGGCAAAGACCTTCGTCCCCTTGCTGCTTTCCGTCCCCACGCGGCGATAGTTTTCGGCTCCCTTCCTTATTATATAGGGGATCTGACTCAGTGTCTCCACATTATTCACCAGGGTAGGCTTGCCGTACAGGCCTTTGACGGCAGGGTAGGGGGGACGCTGTTTCGGAAATCCCCGTTCGCCTTCAATGGAAGCGATCAGGGCGGTCTCCTCGCCGCATACGAAAGCGCCGGCGCCTTCGAATATGGATACGTGGAAAGCGAAACCGCTCCCCAGGATGTTATCGCCGGTCAGGTTTCTCTCCCGGCAAAGTTCCAGCGCCTTCCGGATACGAACCACGGCCAGCGGATATTCCGCACGGATGTAGAAGATACCTCTGTCTGCGCCGGTGGCATATCCGGCAATGATCATCCCTTCGATAACCCTGTAGGGATAGGATTCGAGCATCATCCGATCCATGAATGCGCCGGGATCTCCTTCGTCGCCGTTGCATATCACATACTTCTCCGGTTTGCCGGACGCCGCGACGGTTTCCCACTTCCTTCCGGTCGGGAATCCGCCCCCTCCGCGGCCGCGGATACCGCTTTCAAGAATGGAGGCGATCACCTCGTCCCGCGGCAGAGAGAGTGCTTTTTTCAGCGCGTCGAAACCGTTGAGGTTAATATATTCGTCGATGTTCAGCGGAGCCAGAAACCCGTAGCCTTCGGTGGAGATGTGATTTTGTCCCGCAAGGAAACTGTCGATTACGCCTGTCCGTTCATTTTCGGGTTTCCATACAACGTTGTCCCACGTTATGTCGGTGTGGACAGTGTCGATGTGGTTGAGCAGGGAGTTTTTCAGTCGCCTGAGGTATCCGGCGGGTTTGAAGTGATGATGCAGTATTTCCTTTATCTCCGTCGCTTTCACGTTGGGATAGCGCGTTATGGAGCCGTCCGGGAGAACGACGTCTATCAACGGGACTTTGTTGCAAACGCCCACACAGCCCACGGGCTTTATGTTTACGTCGATGCCCAGAAGATTTGACGAATTGATAACCTCCGCATAAATGTCCGCCGAGCCGCTAGCCTGACAGCACGAACCCATTCCCAGACGAATCTCGCCGAGAACCTGCCGCTTTGCTTCGGTCTTTTCCTCTTTTTCTTTCTCTTCCTGCACGGCAAGGAAGTCGTCGATCACTTCGTTCACCTTGCCGGGAAGCACGTGCCCGTATATCTTTCCGTCGATCTGCACAACGGGAGCGAGCGTACAGCAGCC
>JAIRSV010000066.1 GCA_031255275.1 Proteiniphilum sp. | reverse complement strand
AAAGGAATCCCCAGGCAGTTTTTTCAAAGAATCTGTCGAAGAGGAAGAAGTGGAGAAGTTGAGAAGCAGAGAAAATTAGCCCGGGGAAACAGATTTCTCCACTCCGCTGACGCTGCGGTCGAAATGACGGCCCCCCCACATCACATCATCACATCATCACATAGCCACATTAACCAGCTCGGGGAGCTTCATTAAATGAAAAATGAAGAATGAGATAACCAGCTCGGGGAGCGCCCGAGTGGCAAGGGGCGGGAGCACCCGCCCCGACGAACGAAAAGTTTAATGTGTCAATGTGATGATGAATAGCAAAAACAATTGATTTCATCGATCCCGCACATGCGGGAATGGCAAAAACAGGGTGTTATTGGAGTCTCGCAAATCAATGTGATAATGTGGTATGGGGTATATCCAGCTCGGGCGTTCCCCGAGCTGGTTATTTCCACTTCCCAAACATTTTCAACTGTCAACTTTCCACTGTCCATTAATGAAGCTTTGCCACATTACATTGCTTTTTTTTCTACTTTTGTAAGCGGAAAGAACAAGGGTTTTTCTTTTGACAGAATTACCGGTAAATAAACTCCTTCGGGAAACTTGAGTAACAGGTTTATGATGCATCACAAAACAAGGGTTCGCTTTGCGCCCAGCCCCACGGGACCGCTGCATATCGGCGGGGTACGTACGGCGCTATACAATTATCTCTTTGCCAGACAGCAGGGGGGAGACTTTATCCTGCGGATCGAAGATACTGACTCTTCGCGCTTTGTTCCGGGCGCGGAGGAGTATATCCGGGAAACATTCGACTGGCTGGGACTGCAGTTCGACGAAAGCCCCGCCGCGGGAGGTGCCTGCGGACCGTATAAGCAGTCGCAGCGAAAGGAAATCTACAAACAGTATGTGCAGCGCCTGCTTGACAGGGGAGCAGCCTATATCGCGTTCGACACGCCGGAGGAACTGGAAACCAAAAGGACGGAGACTGCCAATTTTCAGTACGACGCTTCCACCAGAGACAAGATGCGCAATTCGCTCTCCCTGACGGAAGAAGAAACTCAGGCTTTGATAAAATCCGGGACACAATATGTAGTCCGCATCAAAATAGAACCGGGACGCGAAATCGTTGTCAATGACATGATCCGCGGCAGGGTGACTGTCAACTCTTCGACGCTCGACGACAAGGTGATCTATAAATCGGCCGACGAACTTCCCACCTATCACCTGGCCAATGTGGTTGACGATCACCTGATGGAGATCACCCACGTGATCCGCGGCGAAGAGTGGTTACCTTCGGCACCCCTGCACGTATGGCTCTACGGGAGCCTCGACTGGGATGACGGTATGCCGCAGTTTGCCCACCTCCCGCTCCTGCTCAAACCCGAAGGAAACGGTAAACTGAGCAAACGAGACGGCGACCGCCTCGGATTTCCCGTCTTCCCGCTGCAATGGACTGACCCGAAAACGGGTGAAACATCATCTGGATACCGGGAAAGCGGTTACCTGCCGGAAGCGGTCATCAATTTCCTTGCTCTCCTCGGCTGGAATCCGGGAACGGAACAGGAAATTTTCAGCATGGATGAGCTTATTACCCTGTTCTCATTCGACAGGGCGAGCAAAAGCGGCGCCAAATTCGATGTCGAAAAGGCAAAATGGTTCAATCACAAATATATCGGTCAGATGCCTGATCGCGACCTGGCGGAACTCTTTATGCCGGTTTTGCGGGAAAAAGAAATCTCCGCTTCCATCGGGAAAGTGGAGAAAGCGGTCGGTCTGATAAAAGAACGCGTCCATTTCATCAGCGAGTTGTGGGAGCAAACCTCCTTTTTCTTCGCCGCACCCGAAGCGTATGACGAAAAGACCGTCAGAAAACGCTGGAAAAGCGATACGCCGGAGCATATGAGGCGACTGACGGCCTTAATTGCCGAGATGGATGACTTCTCGGCGGAACATCAGGAAAAAACCGTAATGGACTGGATACTGCGGAACCAACTGCATACGGGAAACGTCATGAATGCCTTCCGCCTGGCGATAGTGGGCGCAGGAAAGGGGCCGCACATATTTGATATTACGGCTTTGATCGGCAGAGAGGAGACACTGCGGCGTCTGGAACGGGCAGTCACCTCACTCGAAAAGACAGACGGAAAACATTAATCTGTAAGATTTATCATGGACATCGATTTTGTAATCACCTGGGTGGATATGAACGACCCTGTGTGGAAAACAGATTTCGCAACCTATTCGGGAAGAATCGACAACTCGAAGAATGAACTCTCCGAAGCCCGTTTCCGGGACTACGGCTTTCTGAAATTCTGGTTCAGAGGGGTAGAAAAATTCGCCCCGTGGGTAAGAAAAATACACTTCGTGACCTGCGGACAGAAACCTGAGTGGCTGAATGAGGCACATCCGAAACTGGTGCCGGTAAGTCACGCCGATTATATCCCCGCACAATTTCTACCGGTATTCAATTCCTCCCTCATCGAAATTTACCTGCACAGAATCCCCGATCTGGCTGAACATTTCGTCTATTTCAACGACGACTTCTTCCTCACCAGTCCTGTCGAAAAAGAGCGTTTTTTCACGGACGGGCTACCCAACGATATAGCTGCATTCCGTCATAACTTTGGCGTCGGTTTATGGTCCAAATGTCTGAAAAACAACATCAGGATCATCAACGAACGGTTTGACAAGCGCGAAGTGCTGCAACGCAGCCGTGACAAGTGGCTGAATCGCTCCTACGGAAAAAGATCCCGCCTCACCCGTCTGCTGCAACCGTACGGAAAGTTTATCACCCTCATCACCCCCCACAACGCCCAGCCCTATCTGAAGTCAACATTCCGCGAAGTGTGGGATTACGCCGGAGAGAGACTGAGGGCAGTCTCCGAAAATCGCTTCCGCAGCGCCGGTGATTACACGCAGGAGCTGTTCCGCACGTGGCAGATATGCCGCTCGAACTTCAATCCCTACAATACCTACGAAAATACTAAAATGTTCCCGCTCATCCTCCGCTCGAAGCAGGCGGTCAAGGCGATCCGCGACCAGCGCTACAAACTGATCTGTCTGAACGATAATGCACATATCCGAAACTATACGCAGGTGATGCGGGAAATAGAAGAGGCTTTTGAGCGCATCCTGCCGGAAAAATCGTCTTTCGAATTATAATATTGTTTACTCTTTAAAGGAACTTCCCAATGATGACAAGAACTCCCCTGGTATCAGTTGTAATCCCTGTTTACAACGGGGAACAGTATGTTGCTTCCTGTCTGGAAAACATGATGTCGCAGAGTTACGAAAACATGGAGATCATCGTTGTTGACGACGGCTCTACAGACCACTCCGCCGAAATTGCCCGGAAATATCCGGTGAAATTAATTTCGCATGAACGAAACCGGGGTCTTTCGGCTGCCCGAAATACGGGAATCGACAGCGCGCAGGGCGAATACATCCATTTCATGGACGTGGACGACGGTGTCAACCGCGATTATTACAGAGAGATGGTGAAGGCTGCCGCGGAAACCGGGGCGGATATGGCGTGCGGCGGGATGCTGAACGAAAAGTACAGGACGAAGACACAACTTTTCAGTGAACGAAGAGTGTATACCTCGGCGAAGGACAGGTTGAAAGCGACTTACGTGGGAAAATGGGGCTATGTGTGGCGTTATCTCTTCAGGCTGGACTTCCTCCGACAACACGCCTTTCGTTTTGAAGAAGGGCGGCTTATCGAGGATATGTTATTTTCGCTGTCAGCCGTGTATTGCGCCCAAAAGCTGGTAGTTGTCCCCAATACGAAATACCTGTATTATAACAGGGAGAACTCCATCATGAACAAAAGAGATGAAAGGCACCGGAAGAAGAGGCGCAGTGACTGGATACATACCAAGACTTTTCGTGACGACTTTTCCGCAAAAAACGGGATTAAACTTCCGGGCGTTAACACAGGCCGGATTGCCTACATTATCCGGAAACTGAGTGCAATGATCTGTTACAGGGGTAATTATTTCAATAAGCTGTAACGCGAGCCGTGCTGTCGTCCCGGAAATTGTCCGAACCGTGATTCTTTTGATTTACGTAATTTAGATGATTTACATAACCAATGCGCCAAAAACACACAGCCCGGGGAAACAGATTTCTCCACTCCGCTGACGCTGTGGTCGAAATGACGGCCCCCCCACATCACATCATCACATCATCACATAGCCACATCAACCAGCTCGGGGAGCTTCATTAAATGAAAAATGAAAAATGAAGAATGAAGAATGAAGAATGAAGAAAGAGATAACCAGCTCGGGGATCGCCCGAGTGGCAAGGGGCGGGAGCACCCGCCCCGACGAACGAAAAAGAGAACAGGGCAAGGCATGGCCTTGCCCTGCACATTATATATATAAAGAAATCGCTCGTCGG
>JAIRSV010000053.1 GCA_031255275.1 Proteiniphilum sp. | reverse complement strand
GGACAGGCCGGCATACAGGAACTGGCCGGCGACGCCACAATGCTTTACTATCTGACCGACGAGGCGCAGGAGGGCAAACAGGCGTTTCTCGAAAAGCGCAAACCCGATTTCGGACAATTTCCCAAACTTCCCTAAACCGCTTTGCCCGTGTTCCGGATAAGCATCATACCCTTCAACCTCCTGTTCAAGCGGCCGGCGGTCACATCGAGAGGCGTCTATACCGAACATAAGGTATGGTACGTCGTTTTTCAGGACGAGGACGACGATGCCCATTTTGGGGTAGGCGAATGTGCGCCGCTTCACGACCTCAGTTGCGATTACGACCCGCATTATGCCCGCACCCTTTCCTCTTTCTGCAAAATAACGGAAGAAAAACAACAGGTGGATACGGAACTGCTCCGCCATTACCCCTCGATGCTTTTCGGGCTGGAAACGGCCATGCGGCACTATCAACGGCGCTCGTGGCAGTTGTGGAACACCCCTTTCGGCCGGGGAGAGGAGGGCGTCGCTATCAACGGGCTTGTGTGGATGGGAGACTGCGCCGCCATGATGGAACAGATACAATCCCTGCTAGCGAGGGGATTCCGCTGTATCAAGATCAAGGTCGGGGCGGAAGACTTCGGCCGGGAACTCGACCTGCTGCGTTTCGTCCGCCGCCGTTACTCCCCGTGCGAAGTGACTTTGCGCGTCGATGCAAACGGAAATTTCGGCTGCGCGGACGTCATGGACAGGCTTCACCAACTGGCCGAACTCGACATACATTCCATAGAACAGCCCATTCCCGCCGGACAGTGGGGGGAGATGGCCGGACTGTGCGCCTCTGCTCCCCTACCCATCGCGCTGGACGAAGAACTGATAGGAATCAACCATCCCGCCGAAAAGAAAAAACTGCTGGAAACAATCCGCCCCCAATACATCGTACTGAAACCGTCGCTGCACGGGGGAATAAGCGGGTGCGCCGAATGGATACGACTGGCTGAAGCGTTCAATACGGGCTGGTGGATAACATCGGCGCTCGAATCGAACATTGTCCTCAATAGCGTCGCACAGTGGTGCGCCGCGCTCAACAGCCCGCTGTCGCAGGGATTGGGTACGGGTACGCTATACACCAACAACATCCCGATGCCGTTAGAGATTCGGGGGGAGCGGTTGTGGTACAGGCCGGAAGGTGATTTTCCCGACGCGTCTCCCTTCCATCGCCAACTTTACCTGTTCCTGAATGAGTGGCACTCGCAATCGCCCACGCTCCGCCTCCGCACGTCGGGGTCGACCGGAACGCCGAAGGAGATCACCGTGCGGAAAGAGCAGCTGCTGCATAGCGCTAAAATCACGTGCGACTTCTTCGGGCTGAAACGGAACGGCAGGGCGCTGCTCTGCCTCTCTCCGGAGTACATTGCCGGCAAAATGATGATTGTACGCGCCCTGTATGCCGGGCTGGAGCTTTATCCCGTGGCGCCGGACGGACATCCGCTTGCCCGGACGGACATTCCGTTTGATTTTGCGGCGATGGTGCCGCTTCAGGTTTATAACTCCCTGCGGGTGGAGGAGGAACGGAAGCGGCTGTCCCGTATCAAATACCTTATTATCGGCGGCGGGGCGATAGACGAAGCGCTGGAAAGGGAACTGCAAGCGTTTCCGAACGCGATTTACTCTACCTACGGCATGACCGAAACTCTTTCGCACATTGCGCTGCGCAGGATCAGCGGCGCCGGGGGCTGTGCCCGTTATACTCCCCTGCCCTCCGTGAGGCTCTCGCTGACGGAGGAGGGGCGGTTGAGGGTAGACGCGCCTCTGGTCTGCGACAGGCCGTTCGTGACGAACGACCTGGCCGAACTCCTGCCGGACGGCACATTCCGCATCATCGGGAGAACGGACAACGTCATCAACTGCGGAGGCGTCAAAGTGCAGGCGGAAGAGGTGGAACGGGCTTTACGGTCTTGCATCACCGGGAATTTCGCCGTCACGTCCGTCCCCGATCCCAGACTGGGAGAGGCTATCGTACTCCTGATTGAACGGCCGGCCGATCCCGCTTCCGTGGAGAAAGCCGTCGGACAACTCCTTCCGCGCCGTTGGCGACCGCTGTTTATCTGCGCCGTTGATGTCATTCCGCAAACGGGGAACGGGAAAACCGACCGCGCGGCGACAAAGCGGCTCGCGGAGAAGATTCGCCGGTAGCGCAAACCGGTTATTTTTACCCGTATATGTGGTTTTTAAAGGAAAATCATGTATTTTTGCCTCTCTAAACGAAGAATCCTAACGAAGAATCCTAACAAAGAATCCTAATGAATATAGCGCTTATAGGTTATGGTAAGATGGGGCGGGAAATCGAAATGATCGCCCGCGGAAGAGGTCACGAAATTGTGTGTATCATCGACATGAATGAGGAAGAGAAATTCGGTTCTCCCGAATTTAAAAGCGCCGACGCGGCGATTGAGTTCACCTCTCCCGAAAGCGCCCTGCAGAACTTCCGGCTGGCGTTTGCCGCCGGTGTGCCGGTCGTATCGGGAACCACCGGGTGGCTTGCCTGTCTCGACGAAGTAAAGGAGGTGTGCGCGAATGAGGGGAAAACCTTTTTTTATGCCTCCAACTTCAGCCTGGGGGTAAACATCTTCTTTGCGCTGAACAGGTATCTGGCGGGACTGATGAACCGCTATCCCGATTATGACGTCCGGACGGAAGAGACCCACCACATCCACAAGTTGGACGCGCCCAGCGGCACGGCCATCACGCTGGCGGAGGACATCCTGAAGCATATCGACCGGAAAGAGGGCTGGGCGCTGGACGGCGACGCTCCCGACGCGCTGCGTATCGACGCCTTTCGCGAGGGAGAAGTGCCGGGTATCCATTCGATAATCTACGAATCCGGCGCCGACAGCATCCGCATCACGCACGATGCGAAAAACCGGAAGGGGTTTGCGCTCGGCGCCGTGCTCGCGGCGGAATTTACCAAAGGGAAAAAAGGTTTCCTCACGATGGAGGATATGTTGGATTTCACTCATTAACTTTTAATATAAGCTAATTATGACGCTAAAAGACAGACTCTCGAATACCTCGCGCCGGCAATGGATATGGTTTGCCGTATGGGCGGTAGCCACCATCCTGTTTTCCGCATGGGTCGGCTCCCTGTGGATATTGTTCCTTATCCTGTTCTTCGCCGATATTTACGTTACGCAATTCGTGCCGTGGTCTTTCTGGAAGAAATCGAAGAACGCGCTATTCAGAAAGACGATGGAGTGGGTGGATGCCATCCTGTTTGCGCTGATTGCCGTCTACTTCATCAACACGTTCTTTATTCAGAATTATCAGATACCCTCTTCGTCGCTCGAAAAGTCGCTGCTCGTGGGCGACTTTCTGGCCGTAAGCAAACTGAGTTTCGGCCCCCGCGCACCCATCACGCCCCTGTCGTTTCCGCTGGCGCAGCACACCATGCCGCTGGTCGGGGGAAAATCATACATCGAAAAGCCGCAGTGGAAATACCGGCGCCTGAAGGGTCTCGGTAAAGTGAAAAGGAATGATATTGTTGTTTTCAACTTTCCGGCCGGCGACACGGTTGCCCTGAATCTGCAGGCGTCGGACTTCTACCTGCTTTCGAAATACAATCCGCTCGGCAGCGCCGGTGTGCGGTCGGACAGACGTACCTACGGCAAAATTGTCTATCGCCCGGTGGACAGGCGCGAAAATTATGTGAAACGCTGTATCGGTCTTCCCGGTGAGACGATTGCGCTGAAAAACGATTCCGTTTTTATTGACGGTGTCTTTCTGCCTCACCCCCGCCTCTCGCAGCACGATTATATGATTCACACCGACGGTACGGTTATTGCCGCCGATGTCTTCAGCGAGCTGGGCGTCAACAAGGCCGATTACGTTGTCCGGGACAATTACGGGCAGCCTGTCCCCCGTTCGCAGGATTTGACCGGCGCGGACAGTCTGAGTATGATCGGGATCGGGCTTTATCCCCGGAGCGGTAACAACGGCAGGGTCTATTTCAACATTCCCCTTACTGCCGAAATGGTGGCGCAACTCAAAACCCGGCCTTTTGTCTGGGACGTGATCAGGGAGAAGGAACAGCCGGGACAGAATTATTATTATCCGCTCAGCTATGATACGGGATGGACGCGCGATACCTTCGGCCCGCTATGGATTCCCAAAAAGGGTGAGACCATTGTTTTCGACAGCGACGTCGCCTTCAAAGCGGCTGCTTATGAGCGGTGCATCAGGAACTATGAGGGCAACGACTTTGCCTTGCGCGACGGCAAAGTGTATATCAACGGGGCGGTGGCTGACGCCTATACATTCAAGTTCGATTATTACTTTATGATGGGGGACAACCGGCATAATTCTGCCGACTCGCGCGTATGGGGTTTTGTTCCGGAGGATCATGTCGTGGGACAGCCTGTCCTCGTCTGGCTGTCGCTGGAGAAGGACAACGGCTGGTTCAGCGGCAAGATCCGGTGGAGAAGGCTTTTCCGTAACGCTAAAATACCGGCGTGACCCTGTCCGTTCCGCCAACGGCGCTCCTTTCGTCACTCTACCTGGCGCCGGTGGAGTATTATGCCGCTCTTTTTCATGCCGGGGATGCGCTGATTGAGGTGCATGACAATTACCGGAAACAGTCATACCGCAACCGGTGCGTCATCGGCGGGGCGAACGGCCCCCTCGCCCTGAGCGTCCCGGTGGTGAAGCCCGTTGAAGCGAAGGGACTGATGAAAGACATACGTATCGCGGAACACGGCGACTGGCGGCACCTGCACTGGATGGCCATTGTTTCGGCCTATAATTCCACTCCTTTTTTCCAGTATTTTGAAGAGGATTTCCGTCCCTTTTATGAGAAGAGATTCACGTTTCTGCACGACTTCAACGAGGAGTTGCGGCAGCTTATCTGCCGCTTTACCGGTATTGAGACGCCGGTTGCTTATACATCCGGGTATATAAGGGAACCCCTTCCGAACACCATAGATCTGCGTGAAACCATAGACCCCAAGAGACCATCCGGCTACGCAACGCCCAGATACTACCAGGTCTTTGCCGGCAAACAAGGCTTCACCCCCAACCTGAGCATCATCGACCTGCTGTTCAATACGGGGAATGAAGCCAGACTCTATCTGATGGAGAAAACCAGTTAGGGGAACGCCAATTAGAAATGGAGATAACCAGCTCGGGGAGCGCCGGAGCGGCAAGGGGCGGGAGCACCCGCCCCGACGAGCGATAAAGAAAACAGGGCAAGGCATGCCTTGCCCGTACATTATATATATGGCCGTCGCGTAGCGACGGTATGTTGTTGGTAGAGGAATCACATAAATCAAATAAATCAAACAAAAAAATCGTTCGTCGGGGCGGGTGCTCCCGCCCCTTGCCACTCGGGCGTTCCCCGAGCTGGTTTTCTCTACTTCTTAAAAAAGTTTTGGCCTTTCCCGCATGTGCGGGATTGATGAAATAAACTGTTTTGGCCATTCCCGCATGTGCGGGATTGATGAAATAAACTGTTTTGGCCATTCCCGCATGTGCGGGATTGATGAAATAAATTGTTTTGGCCATTCCCGCATGTGCGGGATTGATGAA
>JAIRSV010000045.1 GCA_031255275.1 Proteiniphilum sp. | reverse complement strand
CTACGGACATCATTCCGAAGATTGCTAAAATTGCAAATAACTTTTTCATTGTGTGTTCAATTTTGTGATTAATGATCTTTACTTGTTTGTTTTTAATATTTAAATTTCAGATTTTCTGTCTGTACAGTTGACTTTTTTCTTTTATGTAAGAGCGCGGAGAGAGCGGGATTCGAACCCGCGATACACTTTTGGCGTATACACGCTTTCCAGGCGTGCCTCTTCAACCACTCGAGCATCTCTCCCTCTAGAGAATGGAGATCTCTTTTGAAAGAGATTTTTCCGAAAACGGGTGCAAATTACAAAAAATATTTCATTCCCGCTCCATTCGGAAAGCAAAAATACGGAATTTATCGATTATACACTACTTCTTATCGCAATAAATTTAGTAAAAACCCATTCTCAGTCCACCTGTTGATATATGAAACCTCATTTAATTCTTCAATTTAAACAGTTTTTCAGCGTTGCGGCTGGTGATCCGTGCGATTGAATCCTCTCTTTCATTCCATATTCCGGCCAATTGTGCAATAATGTGCACCAGACAAGCAGGCTCATTCCTTTTTCCCCTGTGAGGTACGGGCGAGAGATAAGGAGAGTCGGTTTCCAGTAGTACCCGGTTGATCGGGCAATGTTTCAGTGTTTCGGATAATCCCGAATTTTTGAAGGTCACCACTCCGTTAATCCCTATCAGGAAATTGTTTAACTCCAATATTGCTCCCAATTCCGCTTTTGTACCTCCAAAACTGTGAAATACTCCTCTCAACGATTCAGCCCCTACCTTTCGGATACTTTGTATTACCTCTTCCGTGGCATTCCTGAAGTGGACAGACACAGGCAGATCTTTTTCAATACTCCATTTCAACTGTTCCTCAAAGGCATTTATTTGAGCTTCCCGCGACGAAGTATTCCAATATAAATCAATTCCTATCTCGCCTACGGCAACGTAATCTCCGACGTTTAACTCCCTGTAAATTAAATCTAACTGTTTTTCCCAATCTTCACTTACACTTGTAGGATGAAGTCCCATCATAGGATAAAAAAAACCGGGATAATCCAATACGCACTGTTTCAAACGAGGTACGGAAGATTCATCTATATTGGACAACAATACTTTTTCCACTCCCGCCTGCTTTGCCAGGGTAACGACCTCGTGGAGATCATCCTGAAATTCTTCTGCAAACAGATGGGCATGGGTATCGATAAGATTCATTCCGCAATTTCTCCTTTTCTATAATAGTAGACAATACCGTATTCACGATTCCCGGCAAGCCGTTTTTCAGGCAGTAAGCCTCTGTTATGCTTTTCCACCTCTTCCCATATCTCAAAAATGACCTTATCCACTTTTTTTCGGTAATCAGCTACCTCCTGCAGGACACGTGCCGTGGCTTTCTGGTGCAGCTCCTGGGTATGGTATCCTTCTCTGAAAAGGGTAACCATCACATTTACCTTGGCTATGGAGGGATTATAAATGGGCACTCCGCCTTGCGCGGTACGTAGCCGTTCTCCACGGATGATTTTCTGCCCCCATTCCAGCAACTGCTTATTGGAACTTAAATCGGGGACAACCATATCGGCTTTTTCCAATCCGTAGAGCGCCAACTGTTCTTCTCTAATTTCAGAGCGTATTACACACATATATAATACTTGTATGAAGTGGGACACATACATACGGGCTTTTTTTATTTTTCCGGCAAAGGTTTTACCGGCTTTTACCTGTGCGTCGTATAACTGCTGATAACGGGAAGATAAATGCTCAAAGTGCTTCAGTACATTCCGGCTCTCATCAAGAGTTCCTGCGGAAAACGGTAATTCCTGAAAATCGGTATCGGCTGCTTTTTCAACTGCAGTTCTCAAGGCTCTGATACGGGCGCTGTCTGTATTGGGTAATCTGCGATAGGGCATGTGATGACTTACGGTTATTATCGTTAATCAATAGGCTCTTCTTTTTTTCTATTTCTCTCTGTACATCAGATTTTCCGACAGAGCTATCAGATCTTTCTTACGGTCATCGGGGACATTGATTGATGACAGGCAATTAAGTGATGCAAGATAATACTTTTCAATAAGATTTTCAACGACAAACTTCAAATTTAATCCGGCATAGATGTTTTTAACGAACCTGATCTTTGCAACAGGATCGTATTCGGTTGCCGTCAGCCATTTATACAGTTCTTTCCGTTGTTCGTCGTCCACATTCTTTAAGCTCTTGATAAGAAGAAATGTTTTTTTATTGCACAAAATGTCTCCTCCTATCTTTTTCCCGAATGTTTCAGGATCTCCGTACACATCCAGCAGGTCGTCCTTTAACTGAAATGCCAGGCCTATATTGATTCCAAATTCATAAAGCAAATCGGCATCCCCGGCGGAAGCGCCGGCTATGATCGCCCCGATCTTCAGCGCACAGCCGATGAGTACTGCCGTTTTCAGGCGAATCATTTCTATGTATTCTTCCTCCGTCACATCGAAGCGCTGTTCGAAATCCATATCGTACTGCTGTCCCTTGCAGATCTCCATTGCTGTATTGGAAAAAAGGTCTAAAACATCGGGAAGGACTCTTGCGGGAGTTCTCGCGATATATTTATAAGCTTCTATCACTAAGACGTCACCGGAGAGGATCGCGCTGCTTTCGCTCCATTTTTTGTGTACTGTCGGATATCCGCGCCTCAGATCGGCATTATCCATCAGATCGTCATGTACCAGAGAGAAATTATGAAATAGTTCTATCGCCAATGCGGCATTTATAACTTCTTCCGCGTTTTTGCCGAAAAGATCTGCCGCCATCAGTGTTAATAGCGGTCTGAGTCTCTTTCCTCCAAGCGACAGTACATACTCGGCGGGGGCAAACAGCGTTTTGGGTTGAAAATCTTTTAATACTCCCTTGATTGCTTTTTCAATGGTTTTTTCAAAAACAGATATTTTATGCTTCATCACGACTGACTTAAGTAAAAAAGCTGCTTTTGAGCTCAAAAGCAGCTTTTCTTACCATTTCTTTTAATCATCTTAGTTCTGCAAACGGAATACCACCGGTAGTGTGTACCGGACACGTACTGCTGATCCACGCTGTTTCCCCGGTTTCCAGTGGGGCATCTGCTGGATCACACGGGTAGCTTCTCTGTCGAGTGACGGGTCTACCCCGCGTAGCACCTGTACATCGGTAATACTGCCGTCTCTTTCAACTACGAAATTACAGATTACACGCCCTTGAATACCGTTCTCCTGAGCAATGACCGGATATTTGATATTGTCACTCAGGAACTTCATCAAGGCTGTATTCCCTCCGGGAAATTCCGGTTGCTCTTCCACTACCACGAAAATTTCTTCCGTTGCCTCTTCTTCCTGTTTGGGCGGTGGTGGCGGAATATAGACCTGTGTTTGTCTTTGAGACTGGTCGTCTTCAACCCTTATTTCCATTCTGGTATCCACTTCCTTTTCTACCACTTCTATTACATCCGGAACTTCCGGTTCGGGTGGTGGCGGTGGTGGTGGTGGCGTCGGGTCTCGACGGGTGATCTCAATTTCCTCTTCGGCCAAAACATCCTGAACAAGAACAGTCTCATCCAGTTTTCGGGTTTCGGTCGACCATTCAAAAGCGAAGAAAAGAATAGATATACCCAGCACTAATCCCATCAGGATATATGTGCTTCGCTGTTTTTCCAAATTCGCTTTCTGCGATTTTTTTACTTCATCTTTGTTCATTGTGAATCTTTTTTATCTACTGCTTATTTTTAAGTACTCTGCTCAAATGCAAAAATAGCTATTTTTTTTTTCTGCAGTGCTATTTACAAAGAAAAATCCGGGAGGGAAACCGTTTTTTATTTCTTTATATGCAATTATTCACTTTTTCACGTTCCCGCGATGATCTTTCCGTCATTCCTGTTTTATTCTTTAAAACTCTTTCCCGGACGGAGATTGGAGGTCTGACGGAAATCGCTTTACTTTGCCTTATATATGTCTTTCAGATTTCGACCGTGGCCGTCATAATCCAATCCGTAACCGACAATGAAGTCATTGGGGATTTCAAGGGCTACGTAATCTATCTGAAGTTTCTGCCGCAGTGCGGCCGGCTTGAACAGCAGGGTGGCTATTTTCACTTCCCGGGGATTGTGTTTCTCCAGTTCCTTTTTAAGTGCAATCATGGTGTTTCCGCTATCTACAATGTCTTCTACTATTACTACACAGCGGTTTTCAATGCTTTTGTTCAGCCCCAGCACTTCCTGTACCCGATTTGTGGTGGATGTTCCGTGGTAGGAGGCAAGGCGTACGAATGTGATTTCACCGGGGATGGTGACTTCTTTCATCAGCTCGCCGGCAAACATAAATGCGCCGTTGAGCACGGCTAAAAAGACCGGATCTTTTCCTTTCAGATCGGAATTTATCTGTCCGGCTACCTGTTTTATTCTTTCTTCAATGATTTCCTGTTCAATAAACAGTTCAAATTGTTTGTCTCTGATGGTTATGACTTTTTTCATTATTCCGGATTTTTTGAGTGTCAAAATTACTGCTTTTTATGATTTTACGGAAATGTATGTGGCTTTTCTTTGTCTACAGGTTTATGTAGAAGTTGCTTACCAGGCTGACGAAATCTGCGGTGTATTGATGACGGCTGTTTTCGATGGTCAGCGAACTTGTTTCGGTGTGATGGGGGGAGTGCATTGACAGTTCGGCCATCAGTCGTTTCGGCGCGGCGTCCGGCAAGGGGTATACGATGGTTTTTCGCTTTATGTAGAATGTGTGCTTTTCGCACAGATGCTTTAATTCGTCGCTCTTGCTGCAGGGGAGGATGAGGGAGAGTGTTCCGCTGTCTTTAAGACATTCCCGGGTGAAGCGCAGCAGATCTTCCAGTGTCAGTGAAACGGAGTGTCGTGCTTTTGCCCGTTGTTGATCGGGGGGGAGAAGGGATTCTGAAAAGTAGGGCGGATTGAAAATAATCAGGTCGAAGCGTTTGGGTGTGTTCCCGGCGAACTGCCGGAAGTCGAAGTGCTCTATGGTGATTCTGCCGGTGTAGGGGGATTTTCCGACATTTTCCTTTGCCTGCTCTACGGCTGGACGGTCTGTGTCAATGGCGATTATGCGGGCATGGGGGTTGCGCTGAGCGGCCATCAGTGCTATAAGCCCGGTGCCGGTACCTACATCCAGTATGTCTGCCGCGTTTTCTGCGCTTGCCCATGCTCCGAGCAGCACGCCGTCGGTGCCTACTTTCATGGCGCACTTGTCGTGAAAGACGGTGAATTGCTTGAAGTGAAACTGGGGATTACTCATTGTGATATAATTTTTCGGTGTATTTGGCATGGATTTTGTCTCGTGCCTTACAGAACAAAAACAAAAACAGGCAGTTTTCTGTTCTGATGACAGAAATAAATACACAGTGATGAATCCATTCAAAAAATATATGATGCCGGGGGAGTATCCGGAGACAAATGTAATTTCTTTCATTGCGAACGATTTTGTCGACGGAAACCGGGAGATTAACGAGTCGCTGCTGAAGGAGACTCTTCCGTTGCTTCCTTTGCGTAATACTATCGTTTTTCCTGGAAGTACGCTTCCCATATCGGTGGGAAGAAAGAAGTCGCTGGATCTGATCAGGTCGCTCGGGAGAAAGCATAAATATATCGGTCTGGTTTGCCAGAAAGATTCTGCGATTGATGATCCGGAGGAGAGTGATCTTTACCCGATTGGCGTGATTGCCGAGGTGATCCGTGTTATTGAGCTGGGTGACAATAATCTCAGCATTATCGTGCAGGCGAAGAAGCGCTTCGAGTGGCAGCAGATTACGCAGTGTGTGCCTTATATGAAGGCGACCTTTAAACTGAGGGATTATGTGAGGGCGTCGAACGAGGACAAGGAGTTCAGGGCTATCCTTGATTCTATCCGCGATTCTCTGCTGCACATGCTGCATCTGCTGGGGGAGCCGCCCAGGGAGTTGATTCAGACGATCAGCAGCGAGCCTTTTTCCGATATGCTTATCAGCTACAGCGGTACTAACTTGCCTATTGAGGGGCATGAGAAGCAGGATCTGTTGAGTATCAACGATGAGAAGGAGCAGGCTTATCGCTTGCTGATGATCCTCAACCGTGAGTCTCAGGTGCTGGAGCTGAAGATGAACATCCAGATGAAGACCCGGGAGGATTTGAGTCAGCAGCAAAAGGAGTATTTTCTCCAGCAGCAGATCAGGACTATTCAGGAGGAGCTGGGGGGGAATACGCAGCAGATTGAGATTGACGAGTTCAGGAAAAAGGCGAAGGAGAAGATGTGGGGCGACGAGGTGGCGGGGACGTTTGAGAAGGAGGTGCAGAAGCTGGAACGGCTGAATTCGCAGTCGCCCGACTATTCGGTACAGTTCGGGTACCTGCAGGTTATTCTCGACTTGCCGTGGGGTGTGTATACCAGGGATAATTTTAACCTGAAGAATGCGCAGAGGGTGCTGGACAGGGATCACTTCGGCATGGAGAAGGTGAAGGAGCGTATTATCGAGCATCTGGCGGTGCTGAAGCTGAAGGGTGACCTGAAATCGCCTATCCTTTGCCTTTACGGCCCTCCGGGCGTGGGCAAGACTTCGCTGGGGAAGTCCATTGCCGGGGCGCTCAACCGCAAGTATGTGCGCATTTCGCTCGGCGGACTGCATGATGAGGCTGAGATCCGGGGGCACCGCCGCACTTATATCGGCGCCATCCCGGGCAGGATCATACAGAGTATACAGAAGGCGGGGGCTTCTAACCCTGTCTTCGTGCTGGATGAGGTGGACAAGATTGGTAATGATTTCAGGGGAGATCCTTCGTCGGCGCTGCTTGAGGTGCTGGATCCGGAACAGAATTCGGCGTTTCACGACAATTTCCTTTCCATTGATTATGACTTGTCGAAGGTGCTTTTCATCGCTACGGCCAACAGTCTGAATTCCATCCCTCAGCCGCTGCTCGACCGTATGGAACTGATCAGCGTGGGCGGTTATATTACGGAGGAGAAGATCGAGATAGCTCACCGTCATCTTGTGCCCGGAGAGCTTCGCAACCACGGTATCGCAAAGGGGACTTTTTCTATCTCCAAGCCTTCGCTGCAGAAGATTATCGAAAATTATACACGGGAGTCGGGCGTGCGCGAACTGAATAAGAAAATCGCCAAGGTGATGCGGAAGGTAGCCCGGAAGATTGCGGCCGGAGAGCCTTATCCCAAAAATCTGAAAGTGTCTGACCTGAAGGAGTATCTGGGGGTTGAGGAGTATAGCAGGGAGAGTTATCAGGGCAACCGGTATGCCGGCGTGGTGACGGGTCTGGCGTGGACTGCGGCGGGCGGCGAAATCCTTTTTGTGGAGAGTTCGCTCAGCAGGGGGAAGGGTGCCAGGCTTACTCTTACCGGGAATCTGGGTGATGTGATGAAGGAGTCGGCGATGCTTGCCCTGGAGTATATTCATGCTCATGCGCGGGAACTGGATATTGATCCGGAGATTTTCGAGAACTGGAATACGCATATCCATGTGCCGGAAGGTGCCATTCCCAAGGATGGTCCTTCGGCGGGTATCACGATGGTCACTTCTCTGGCTTCGGCGTACACGCAGCGGAAGGTGCGCCCGGGACTGGCGATGACGGGGGAAATCACTTTGCGCGGAAAGGTGCTTCCGGTGGGCGGTATCCGCGAAAAGATTCTTGCTGCCAAACGGGCGGGTATCAGGGAGATTATCCTTTGCCGGGAGAATGAGAAGGATATTAATGAGATTAATGCCGGGTATGTGAAAGGGCTTGTCTTTCACTATGCCGGCGATGTGAGGGAGGTGCTGGATCTGGCGCTCATGGATGAGAGGGTGGAGCATCCGAAGGATTTTTCGGTAAAATAAGGCGGAACGGTTATTAATGTGTTGATGTGATAATGTAACTATGCGCTATCGCGCTCCGAAATCGCTCGTCGGGGCGGGAGCTTCATTAATGAACAGTTGACAGTTGACAGTTGAAAATATTTGGGGAAGTGGAGATAACCAGCTCGGGGAACGCCCGAGTGGCAAGGGGCGGGAGCACCCGCCCCGACGAACGATAAAGAAAACAGGGCAAGGCTTGCCTTGCCCTGTACATTATATATATGGCCGTCGCGTAGCGACGGTATAATCATGTAAATCATGTAAATCAGAAGAATCACAGTTCAGACAATTAGTAAAGAAATCGTTCGTCGGGGCGGGTGCTCCCGCCCCTTGCCACTAGGGCGCTCCCCGAGCTGGTTTTCTAAAAAAACATTTTCAACTCTCAACTTTCAACTGTCCATTAATGAAGCTCCCGCCCCTTGCCGCTCTGGCGCTCCCCGAGCTGGTTTTCTCCGCTTCTCCGCTTCTCCACTTCTTCCCTTTTAAAAAAAGTGCTGAAGAACGAAAAAAGGGCGCCCCCTGAAGGACGCCCCTGTAACCGATCTCTGACAACAGATTTCTCCGCTCTGCCGACGCTCCGGTTGAAATGAGAGTTTTATTACCTCATTACCATATTGTCACATGTCATATTGACACATTCGCCACATACCATTCATACATCCTCCTGACACCCGCTTCAATATCGACAGTATGACGCCATCCCAGCGCGTTCAGTTTGGAAACATCCGTCAACTTCCTCATCGTACCGTCAGGTTTCGACGCATCGAAAGCAATCTCTCCCCAATAACCCACAGTCTCTTTGATTAGCATAGCCAGGTCGCGGATGCTGATCTCCCTTCCCGTACCGATATTAATATGGCAATTCCGAATTTCGGTTTTCTCCTTTGCCAGATCCCGGAAATTCACCTTCTCCATAATATAGACGGAGGCGTCAGCCATGTCTCCACTCCAGAGGAACTCCCGCAACGGCCTTCCGCTTCCCCATAACTCGACCCGACCTTTGCCGATGCCATACTTGCCAAGCACGTTTTCCATATCCTGCCGGGCGCTGCTGCCGGAAATTCCCTCCACCGGGCGCCGGCTGAGGTCGTGCCTCACAGCATCCCAGTCGTCAATCATCAATGCTTTGGCCAGATGTATCTTGCGAATCATGGCAGGCAGCACGTGACTCTTTTCGAGGTCGAAATTGTCGTTTGGCCCATACAGGTTGGTGGGCATCACCGCGATGTAGTTGGTGCCGTACTGGATGTTGAAGCTCTCGCACATTTTCAGTCCCGCGATTTTGGCAATGGCATAGGGTTCGTTGGTATATTCCAGCGCCCCCGTCAGCAATGCATCCTCAGCCATAGGCTGCGGCGCCTCGCGGGGATAAATGCACGTACTGCCGAGGAAAAGCAGTTTCTTCACGTTGTGACGGAAACTCTCGCCGATGACGTTGTTCTGTATTTGCAGGTTGCGGCAGATAAAATCGGCGCGATAGGTATTATTGGCGATAATTCCTCCCACGTGCGCGGCGGCAAGAATGACAAACTCCGGACGCTCGCTGTCGAAGAACGCCTTTACGGCGGCTGCATCCAGTAAGTCCAGTTCGCTGTGCGTCCTGCCGGTCAGGTTCGTATACCCCTTCGATTCGAGGTTTCTCCAAATGGCCGACCCCACCAGTCCGCGGTGTCCGGCGACGTATATCCTGCTGTTTTTATCCATAATCACACCCTTTCATTCACATTACACAGTACGGCAACTCACCGGGAAGGCTCCCTTACCGTCTCCATATCATTTTTCACCATTCGTCTGACCAGCTCTTCCAGCGAAGTCTTGCGCGGATTCCAGCCCAGCAACGTTCTGGCCTTGGTGGGATCTCCCAGCAACTGCTCAACTTCCGCGGGACGGAAATATTTAGGATCTACTTCCACCAGTACGCGCCCCGTGACCGGATCAATCCCCTTTTCGGCGATCCCCTCACCTTCCCACTGCAGCGCTATGCCCGCTTCGGCAAATGCAAGCGTACAAAACTCACGCACACTGTGCATCTCCCCCGTGGCGATCACGAAGTCCTCCGGCGTGTCATGCTGCAGCATCAGCCACATACACTCCACATAGTCGGGCGCATAACCCCAGTCGCGCTTCGCGTCAAGGTTGCCGATATACAGCTTGTCCTGAAGCCCCTGCGCAATACGGGCAGCCGCCAGTGTAATTTTCCGGGTGACAAAGGTTTCACCCCTCCGCTCACTCTCGTGATTGAACAGAATACCGTTCACCGCAAACATGCCATACGACTCCCGATAATTTTTCGTGATCCAGTACCCATACAGTTTTGCCACCCCGTAAGGGCTGCGCGGATAGAACGGCGTAGTCTCCTTTTGAGGAACTTCCTGCACCAGACCATACAGTTCCGAGGTCGATGCCTGGTAAATGCGTGTCGTTTTCTCCAGCCCCAGTATCCTCACCGCCTCCAGCAGACGGAGGGTACCCACGGCATCGGTTTCCGCCGTGTATTCGGGCACGTCGAAACTCACCTTCACATGGCTCTGGGCGGCCAGGTTATAAATTTCGTCAGGCCTGATGTCCTGAATGATACGGATCAGCGAACTGGAATCGGTCATATCCGCATAATGCAGGTTGATAAGCCGTTTCCGCTTCATGTCGCGGATCCATTCGTCAAGATAAAGATGCTCTATCCTGCCCGTATTAAAGGAGGAAGAACGTCTCAAGGCTCCATGCACCTCATAACCCTTCTCCAGAAGCAATTCCGCAAGATAAGAACCGTCCTGTCCGGTGATACCGGTAATCAGCGCTTTCTTCATAAGTCACACGCGCTAACGCAAGTTGATGTTATACGCCACGTTGATACCCGGCGTGAAGAAACTCTTCTTGAGGATAACGCTCTCACTGTTTCCGAAACCCATATCGCAGTATATGGAGAAATTGAACTGCTGCACGGCATAGCCGGCTATGGGCGAAAGGGCAAGCCCGGTATAACCGCCGTTGCCGAACACCGCTCCGATGCGCGGTTCCACGAAAAAGCCGTCGGAGAAACCCTGTTGAGTGAAGCGGTAACCCGCCAGCGGCATGATGTAGTTAAACGCACGGCCACCCCTCTTCATGCTGGAGATGATCTTACCTTCCCCGTAAGGATTATTGAACGCTTTCACATTCAGGGAAAAGTAATTGTTGGGATTGAACGAGAGCAGGTTGTCCTGCGAGAGCCAGCCGATGGCGCCTCCCAGACCGAATTTCTTGTCGCGGCTTGAGTTTACTGTCAAACCGGCGTCAACCGAGATCTGAATGTAGTCGGATTCCTGTGCTTCAGCCGGCTGAACAGTCAGTGCGGCGAGCAAAACAGCGATAAAAATTGTTCGTTTCATCTTTTAATGAATTTAGAGTTAATAAAATAGAACTGTAATTGTGTTAAAGACACGACGCAAAGATAAAAAATTAATTCCATTCGGGCTTTACCTTCCACTGCGAAAGTATGATTACGGATATTTCAGACGGAGAAACAGCCCCATCTCCTCCGGCCCCTCCGCCGTCCGGCCCCCCGCCGATTTTTATTCTTCGGGGCAGGGAATCTCGACTTTTTTCGCTAAGTTTGCGTCCGATTCTTTGTTTCTTTATCTAAAAATTTATTTGAATGAATCAAGACAGGCAGATCGCAGAGATCATAGGGAGAGAGCGCGAACGGCAGTTGAAAGGTATTGAACTGATCGCCTCCGAGAATTTTGTAAGTGACCAGGTGATGCAGGCTATGGGATCGGTATTGACCAACAAGTATGCCGAAGGCTATCCCGGAAAACGCTATTACGGCGGATGCGAAGTAGTGGACATGAGTGAACAGCTGGCCATCGACCGGCTGAAGGAACTCTTTGGCGCCGAATGGGCCAACGTGCAGCCACATTCCGGCGCACAGGCCAATGCGGCCGTATTTCTGGCCTGCATGAAGGCGGGCGATAAATTCCTCGGGTTGAATCTGTCACACGGCGGTCACCTGTCGCACGGCTCGCCGGTCAATTTTTCGGGACTGATGTTCCGGCCGCTGGAGTACAATGTGCGTGAAGACAGTCAGCAGGTCGATTATGATCAACTGGAAGCGGTTGCCCGCAGGGAGAGACCCAGACTGATTATTGCCGGAGCCTCCGCCTATTCCCGCGAGTGGGATTATGCCCGCATCCGCAGGGTGGCCGACGAGATTGACGCCATCTTTATGGTCGACATGGCGCATCCCGCCGGACTGATTGCCGCCGGACTGCTCGACAATCCGCTGAAATATGCCCACATCGTAACCTCCACGACGCATAAAACCCTGCGCGGCCCGCGCGGAGGTGTGATTCTGATGGGGAAAGATTTTGAAAATCCGTGGGGCATTGCCACACCGAAGGGCGAAGTGAAGATGATGTCGGCCCTTTTGGATTCAGCCGTATTCCCCGGTATGCAGGGAGGCCCGCTGGAGCATGTGATTGCCGCGAAAGCCGTCTCTTTTTACGAAGCGTTACAGCCCGAATACAGAACCTATCAGACGCAGGTCAGGAAAAATGCCGCCCGGATGGCGCAGGCGTTCGTCGACAAAGGCTACAAGGTGGTCTCCGGCGGAACGGACAACCATATTATCCTGGTAGACCTTCGTACCAAGTTCCCCGATCTCACCGGTAAAGTGGGAGAGAAGGCGCTGGTGGAAGCCGACATTACCGTCAACAAGAACATGGTTCCCTTCGACAGCCGCTCACCCTTCCGGACGTCGGGACTGCGTTTCGGCACGCCCGCCGTCACCACCCGCGGGGCAAAAGAAGAACTGATGGGTGAAATCGTGGAGATGATCGACACCGTACTTTCAAATCCGGAAGATCGCGGAACAATCGCCGCTGTCCGCGAAAAAGTGAATATCACCATGCGGCAATATCCTCTCTTCGCCTGGTAGCCCCGGAGGCCGGAAGAGCTGACAGGACGTCGTTTCCCGATCTGTCTCCGGATGTGTGACCGGAGCATGGTGAAAACGTCTTTGTCCCGAGAAATGAACATCTTTCAGACCGACATAAAATTCGTTCCCGGCGTTGGCCCCAAGAGGGCGGAGATACTCAATAAGGAAATCAGTCTCTTTACGCTTGGCGACCTGCTCCGGTGGTATCCCTACCGCTATATAGACAGGAGCCGGATTTATTATATCCACGAGATTGACAACTCGATGGCCTATATCCAGCTGAAAGGGAAAATCACCTCTTTCGAATCCTTTGGCGAGGGGCACCGCCGGCGACTGGTGGCGCACTTCACCGACGGGACGGGTTTCATAGACCTGATCTGGTTTCAGGGGACACGCTTTATCGAAGGGAAATACAAGGTCAATCAGGAATATGTGCTGTTCGGCAAGCCCTCCCTGTTCAACGGCAGGTGGAATATTGCCCATCCGGAGCTTGATCCCTTTATGGACGAGTCGGATCGCCCCGAAGGGCTGATGGCGATGTACAATACCACGGAGAGCATGAAGAATCATCATCTCAACTCCAGGGCGATGCAGAAGATCATCGAAAATGCTTTCGGAATGATCAGGGAGCGGCTTCCCGAAACGCTTTCGCCCGATGTGGTGAGTGAGGCGAAGCTGATGCCGTTTCACGACGCGATGGAGAACATCCATTTTCCGAAATCTCCCTCCCTGCTCCGTGACGCGGAATATCGCATGAAGTTTGAAGAACTCTTCTATATCCAGCTCAATATAGTCCGTTATGCGTCGGAAAGGAAAGAGAAACTGAAGGGATTTGTCTTCGGGAAGGTGGGAGATTATTTCAATTCATTTTACAGGCAAAACCTTCCGTTTCCCCTGACTGACGCGCAGAAACGGGTAATCAGGGAAATCAGGAAAGATACCGCGTCGGGAAAGCAGATGAACCGTCTGCTGCAGGGTGACGTGGGCAGCGGCAAGACGCTGGTGGCGATCATGTGCATGTTGATCGCGCTCGATAACGGTTATCAGTCGTGTCTGATGGCGCCGACCGAGATACTGGCGTCTCAGCATTTCGATACGTTCGGAGAGATGCTGTCGGGAATGGATCTGAGGGTGGAATTATTGACCGGTTCCACCAAGAGGAAAGAACGGGAGGTGATTCATGCCGGCTTGCAGTCGGGCGAGATTGATATTCTGATCGGTACACATGCCTTGATTGAGGGGACGGTGCAGTTTCACAACCTCGGCTTTGTGGTGATCGACGAGCAGCATCGCTTCGGGGTGATGCAGCGGGCAAAGTTGTGGACGAAAAACGACCGGCCGCCGCACGTGCTCGTGATGACTGCCACGCCCATTCCCCGCACGCTGGCCATGACGGTGTATGGCGACCTGGACGTTTCGGTGATCGACGAACTGCCGCCGGGAAGAAAGCCGGTGCAGACGCTCCACCGGTACGACAAGAAACGGGGGGCGCTTTATCAGTTCATCCGCGAGCAGATTCGCGCAGGGCGGCAGGCCTACATCGTCTATCCGCTGATAGAAGAGAGCGAAAAACTCGACCTGAAGAATCTGGAAGAAGGCTACCTCCATATCCGGGAAGCTTTTCCGGAATTCTCCGTCTGCAAGATGCACGGACGGATGAAGCCGTCCGAAAAGGATGAGGTCATGCGACAGTTCGTACTCAACGAGGCGCAAATCATGGTATCCACGACCGTGATAGAGGTAGGGGTGAATGTGCCCAACGCCAGCGTGATGGTGATTGAGAGTGCACAGCGGTTCGGTCTCTCCCAGCTGCATCAGTTGCGGGGCCGGGTAGGACGGGGAGCCGAGCAGTCCTATTGCGTACTGATCACGCCTTACGAAATATCGTCCGACACCCGCAAGCGGATGGAGATCATGACCGGAAGCAATGACGGCTTCGTCATAGCCGAAGCCGACCTGAAGCTGCGCGGCCCGGGCGACCTGGAAGGAACCCAGCAAAGCGGTATTCCCTTCGATCTCAGGATTGCCGATCCGGTGAAAGACAGCAACATTCTTTTTCGTGCCCGCGAGATTGCCGAAGACTTGACGGAAAAAGATCCTGCGCTGGAACAGCCTGAACATCTGGTACTGAAACAACAGTTAGACCGTTTGGGCGGAAACCGCTACGAATGGGGACGGATCAGTTAGAGCAGCATTTTAGTAAAGTGAAGAAG